>NZ_CAWPAV010000148.1:0-15948 GCF_963885725.1 Proteus sp. G4380 | reverse complement strand
TGCAATATCTGGAATAGTAAAAGCAGCAATATGCGGTGTAATAGAGATACGAGGATGAGTCCAAAACGGATGCATACCCGGTAATGGCTCTTGGCTAAATACATCTAAAGAGGCATCAGCAATATAACCTTGATCGATAGCTTCTAGCAGATCTTGATCAACAAGATGTGCTCCCCTTGCCAAATTAATTAAATAAGAAGAAGGTTTAAGCTGTTCAAAAAGCGAGAAATTTAAAATACCATGAGTTTGTGGTGTATAAGGTAATAGATTGATTAACAACTGACACTCTTTAACAAAATCGCTCAGTTGATCGTTACCATAAAAACTCTCTACCTGATTAATTTGCTTTTTACTACGACTCCAGCAACGCACGTTAAAACCAAGTTCAGCAAGCTTAGTCGCTACACTTGCGCCTAATGCACCAGCACCCAAAACACCAATAACAAAATTATCATAAGTATGTGCGGGGAGTTGTTTCCATAAGCGTTGTGATTGTTGACGTTTATAATCATCCATACGGCGAAAATAATACATCACTTTAGCAATGGCATACTCTTGCATTTGCAAACCCATACCCGTGTCTTCTAAGCGCATTACCGGAACCCCAGCGGGTAATGTGCCTGGTTTTTGTTGCTCTTGCTTTAAAATGGCATCAACACCCGCACCTAGTGCAAAAATACCTTTTAATTGGTTACGGCTTGCTAACATTTCATAGGGAGGAAGCCAGACCATTGCATAATCAGCAGGCTTATCATCACCATGCTCCCAAACACGAATATGCGCGTCAGGAAGTCGTGCTTTCATTCCACTTATCCATGTATTTGCATCAAAAAAAGGATGATAAAAAATAATATTCATTTTTGCCTTCCTCCAGCATTTTTACCATAGGGTGCGAGGGTTATGCTTTTATTTCAAGTCTGTTTGAAAAAGTTGTTAAGAAAAATGTTGATAATGTTAACCAGCTAACGAAATTTAGCTAAAAAATGGATGTTACATCTCAAAAGAGATCACATTATTTGCTTAAGCCTTGTTCATATTGTTTTTTATTTGACTGGTTGGCACAAAAGTTAAGGAAAAAACGCATTTAGCTGTTGACGCTTATCACTCTTTTCCCTATAGTAGCGCCCCGTTGAGCATGAATGCCATGTTTAACCACAATACGGTGAGATGTCCGAGAGGCTGAAGGAGCACGCCTGGAAAGTGTGTATACGGCAACGTATCGAGGGTTCGAATCCCTCTCTCACCGCCATATTCTAAGAAAGCGCCTAGTTAAAAAAACTAGGCGTTTTTTTTTGTCTTGCTGTCCTTAATCTATACAGCATCTATACAGCGACAACGTTCTGCTTGCTACCAGTACTAAAATTGTAATAATAAATTTATTGTAATTGTTTTTATATACGTTGCTATTAACCTATTCTAGATACTTAATTAGTCTATTTAATAAAAATGCTCTTTTTCATATACACTAATTAGCTTTATTTATAGAATTGTTTTTTCCTTTATTTTATAAAATACTTTTTAGCTATTTTTATGCATTACTATTTTTAATGACAATTATTCTAAAATAAAACGCTTTATATAATTTATAGAATAACGTCAAACTTCTTTTTCATGAAAGTAACAGAATAAATACAATACGTTACATAACGTTATCTCTTTTGCTTAAGTTTTTCAATTAATTGCTTTAATTTTCGCTAAGTATTAAGATAGTGTTTAATAATTTGATATATCACATTATTATTAGCAAATAAAAGCGATATCCTTTCTACTCTTTTTTATCGCCTTTATTCGGCATTTGACTTCTTATTTTGGTTTAAGCCTAAATGAAAACGCATAAAGTTAACCGGGTTCGCCCCTTTAGTGCATTTATTGATGCATGTGTAAAAGAGCCTTACTCTTTTGCCCGTTTATTAAAAGATATTATTGCAGGGATCACCGTCGGCATTATCGCAATACCACTAGCAATGGCATTGGCTATTGGTAGCGGTGTTCCCCCGCAATACGGTCTTTATACCGCAGCTATTGCCGGTATTATTATCGCTGTAACAGGTGGCTCTCGCTACAGTGTTTCAGGGCCTACTGCCGCCTTTGTGGTGATACTTTATCCTGTTTCACAACAATTTGGTTTAAGTGGGCTATTAATTGCCACTTTGATGTCTGGGATTATTTTAGTGGTTATGGGATTAGCTCGTTTTGGTAAGCTCATTGAATATATTCCCGTTTCTGTCACATTAGGATTTACTTCGGGGATTGCCATCACTATCGCCACCATGCAGATCAAAGATTTCTTTGGCTTAGAAATGTCGCATGTCCCAGAAACCTATATTGATAAAGTGATTGCTCTTGGTGCCGCTCTACCGACAATCCATCTTGGAGATACATTAATAGGTGCAACCACTCTCTTAGTATTAATTTATTGGCCTAAATTGAATTTACGTCTTCCCGGCCATTTACCAGCATTAATTGCCGGTACGGCTGTTATGGGGATAGTTAACTTATTTGGCCATGATGTTGCCACCATTGGTTCACAATTTAGCTATCTATTGCCTGATGGTTCAACAGGACAAGGTATTCCGCCGATCCTGCCACAATTTGTGCTACCGTGGAATTTACCCAGTAGTGGTGAGTCTATTGCATTAAATTGGAGCACGGTCAGTGCGTTATTACCCGCCGCTTTTTCAATGGCAATGTTAGGTGCGATTGAATCACTCCTCTGTGCTGTAGTGCTTGATGGTATGACGGGGAAAAAACATCACTCTAATGGTGAGTTAGTCGGTCAAGGTATTGGTAATATTGTAGCGCCTTTCTTTGGTGGGATCACCGCAACTGCGGCTATTGCCCGCTCAGCGGCAAACGTACGTGCCGGTGCAACATCCCCTGTATCTGCGATTGTGCACTCTTTATTAGTTTTAGTAACTTTACTGGTCTTAGCGCCTTTTCTCTCTTATTTACCATTAGCAGCAATGTCTGCATTGTTATTAATTGTTGCATGGAATATGAGTGAAGCTCGTAAAGTTATCGATCTTATTCGTCATGCACCAAAAGACGATATTATCGTTTTAGTATTATGTTTATCGCTTACTGTGCTGTTTGATATGGTTATTGCGATCACTATCGGCATTGTATTAGCCTCTTTATTATTTATGCGTCGTATTGCTAATATGACGAAAATAACAGAATCAACTTATACTGATGATGATAAACAATTATTAGTTGTGCGTGTTAATGGTCCGCTATTCTTTGCTGCCGCCGAGCGTATTTTTAATGAATTACGTGAACGTAGTAAAGGATATAAAACTCTTATTATGCAGTGGGATGCAGTACCTGTATTAGATGCTGGGGGATTACATGCTTTTCAACACTTTGTGGCGGATGTGCAACATGATACTCATATTATTGTTTGTGATATTCCCTTCCAGCCATTAAAGACATTAGCAAGAGCACGAGTAACGCCAATTGATGGCACACTTAATTTTTATCCTTCGCTACAAAAAGCGCTGGATGATATGGAATTAATTCAGTAGTTTTTTAATTATTAATTATAAAAATCTTTAAGCCCTTAATTTACACTATTTAATTAAGGGCTTAATTATTAAGTTATTATTTATATTTTATTTGCCATTGAAAGTGCAGTATAAATGGTTTTAAAGGAAATTAATAAAGAAAGAGGGGTATCTAATAATGGTATTGCCCCGTAGCTAATATACCAATTAGCGACTCGTTCATTTTTAGCATCTATAAGTAAAGCAACGCCTCCCAATTCACTAGCAACGGAAAGACAACGCCTTCCTGCTGCAAGCAATAATTGCCCACCCAAACCTTTTCCTTGAACGGATAGATCCGTAGCTAGTCGTGCAAGTTTAAAAACAGGGATATCATGACGCGCTAAGCCATGTTTGATCAATTCGGGCGTTCTTTCGAACTCAATAGAAGCAGGACATAAGCTGTAATAACCTAATATAATATTATTACTATTATTGATAGCTAAATATGTTTTCGCACTACCATTCTCATGATTTTGTCTTGCATGGCGATACAGAAATTGGTTTAGTACTGCATCGCCACAATTAAATCCATTTCTATTATGTTTTTTACTGATCGCTTCTTCGTGCCAATTTGGTATTGTCATGCATTGTCCGGTAGAGCAAAAGCCGCTGCAAGTAGTTTAGCATTAGGCTTTGGTGGATTATCTAAAAGTTCCATAACACGTAATGTGTCTTTTTCTGATAATTTTAAACGCTCATTATTTTCAATAACTTGCCGAGCTACAGGTACAATATTACGAAGTACAAACTCTGTTAAGTTTGTATTTTCCAAACTAGCAGCACGAACCAGCAGTGATTTATCTTCTGTAGTGATACGAATTGACACTCGTTCACTGTTTTCTACTAGTGCTTGAGCCATAGCAACCTCCTTTGTACAGCTTCAAAGCGTACAGTATGATTAAAAAAGTTACAAGTGATTTTATGTTGAGTGGATAATTATTTACAATTAGCCACAAAAGGCTTATTTATCCCACTACCTTGTACGCCTTTCTCTAATAAGTATTGATAGAGTGCATTCATACCCAACCAGTGATTTTCACACCATTCAGGGGCTAATAAAGTAGGTTTTCTGGCACTGGCACAAACACGATGATAAATAACTTCTGCAGGAGTATGACGGATTATTTCACCAGCAGTATAAACATATTGTTGTTGTGTTAATGCACTAATACGCCCTGCTTTCCATGCTTTGGCTATCGTACTCCCCTCAACTATGTGTAAAGGGTGTAATTTTAGTCCATCAACACCGGTTTCTACTACCTGCTCTAAGGTTTGCATATTTAACTGATGATCTTCACGAGGTAAACCGATAATAAGATGCGTACACACCTTTAAACCTCGGCGACGCGCTTCTTTTGTGGTTGCTTGATAACATTGAAAATCATGACCACGATTAATATGCTTTAATGTCTTATTATGTGCAGTTTGTAATCCTAACTCTAACCATACTTCATAACCTTGTTCGCAATAGCCTTGCAGTAGATCTAACACACTGACGGGCACACAATCAGGGCGTGTTCCCACACATAATCCAACCATATTGGCTTGTAATAATGCACTTTCATACATTTTTCGTAGATGTTCTACTTCTGCATAGGTACTAGTATAGGCTTGAAAATAAGCTAAATAACGGCGAGCACGGGTAATATGCTTAGCTTGGTAGGCGATTTGCTCTTCAATAGAGTGATATTGCGTTTGCTCATCAGCAAAAGAAGAGACATTGCAAAATGTACACCCTCCTCGTCCTAATGTGCCATCTCGATTAGGACAACTAAAACCACCATGAAGGGTTATTTTGTGGATTTTTTCATGATAACGGCGCTGGAGATCAGCGCCGAACATATTCACTACAGTGTGTAGTTGCATAACAAGTTTATTTACTGGTATCTAACTCAGGGAAGCTTTTTACCAGAGAGTCAATCGCTTTAATTTGAGCTAAGAAAGGTTCTAATTTAGCTAATGGTAAAGCTGATGGGCCATCACAGCGGGCATGATCAGGATCGGGATGAGCTTCAAGAAATAACCCTGCCAGACCCACTGCCATACCTGCACGAGCTAACTCAGCGACTTGTCCACGACGACCACCAGAAGCCGCACCGAATGGATCACGGCATTGTAGTGAGTGGGTAACATCAAAAATCACTGGAGCCCCTTCTGAGGCTTGCATCATGACATGAAAACCTAGCATATCGACCACTAAATTATCGTAACCAAAATTACTACCACGGTCACATAAAATCACTTGGTCGTTACCGCCTTCTTTAAATTTCTCGACGATATTTCCCATTTGACCAGGGCTAACAAACTGTGGCTTTTTCACGTTAATTACAGCACCCGTTTTAGCCATTGCCTCAACCAAATCGGTTTGACGCGCTAAGAATGCCGGTAGCTGAATAACATCAACGACTTCAGATACAGGCTGAGCTTGTGAAGGTTCATGAACATCCGTGATAATTTTTACCCCAAAAGTCTCTTTTAGCTCTTGGAAAATTTTCATTCCTTCATCAAGACCCGGTCCACGATAAGAGTGGATAGATGAGCGGTTTGCTTTATCAAAAGAGGCCTTAAATACATAAGGAATATCTAATTTTTGAGTAACCGTGACGTAATGCTCACAAATACGCATGGCTAAATCGCGCGATTCCAATACATTCATGCCACCAAAGAGCACAAAGGGTAAATTATTTGCTACCTTGATATCACCAATACTCACCACTTTATGTTGCATATCTATTCCTATCTTATTTTGCCATGTACCGTTATATACCCAGTACGGGATTAAATTTTAATGTAAAACAACAGGATGCTGTTCTATTGAATGAATTTGAATTTTAATCATCTCTGAAATGGGATCTTCCGGACACTGTTCAACAAAGTAGTTAAGGTCAGACAATGCCACATGATTACACTCTAATTGAGCATAAATCAGCCCACGATCACGTATTTCATAGGGATCTTCTGGATCAAACAATAACACCGTTTCACTGGTCTTAAGTGCCTGCTCCATCTTCTTTTCTTCCATTAAAGAGACTTTGAGTGTATCTAATAACTTGCGAATAATAGAACTGTGTTCTGACTCTTCTAGATCGGATGCTGATAGCTCAGATGTACTGCCTACATTACCTTTTAGCCAAACGTCTAAAGTATGACGAGAAAGATATTCACCATTAATGGGATTTAAGAAAAGTGGTTTTTCATTCGGAATATCTATTCTGATAATTAACTGTGTAGGAAAAATAACTGGCGCTAACGGTAAATTTATTGCCTGTGCGATATAAATTAAAATGGAACCTAATGACACAGGTGAACCAATATGAGTGGCCAATACTTTATCTAACCATAACGTATCAGAAAGACAATATTTGCCACTTGCACCACTGAAATGCCATTGTTTATAAAATAGCTTCAGCAGTGCATCAATTCTCTCTTGTATACTGGCTTGGTGGGGAATTTCCGCTTCTGCTTGCTCCACCAGCTGTGCCAATTGATAGCCAACTGAAGTGACTGGAAAATCTGGGCGAATTGCCTGAGAGATAAGGATCATACCCTTAACCAAAGGGGCTTTGTTAAATTCGTAATCAGCTATGGTTTCTATCATCATTCCAACGACCTACTGTCACTCGCTCATTACCGCCGTAATCACGGAAAGTTTCCACGCAGCAGTAACCCTTATCAATAAAAATATTACGTACTCTTTCACCTTGTTGCCAACCATGCTCTATTAATACCCAACCGTTATTAGCTAAAAACTGACGGGCATTTGTAATAATAAGCTCAATATCAGCAAAACCATGATCTGCCGCGACCAATGCGGTTAATGGCTCAAAGCGAACGTCTCCTTGAGAAAGATGTTCATCTTCTTCATCAATATAAGGAGGATTGCTGATTATCATATCAAATTGATAGCCAGAGAGTGAACTAAACCAGCAACTTTCCATAAATTCTACGTTGCTAAGTGCCAAATGTTGTGCATTTTCTGTCGCTAATGCTACCGCTTCTGGTTGAAAATCAACACCAAGGACACGACAGTCAGAACGTTCCGAAGCTATCGCTAAGGCAATAGCCCCTGTCCCCGTACCTAAATCTAAAATTCGACTTGCTTGTGCAGAGAGTTTCTCTAATGCTTTTTCAACTAGACATTCGGTATCAGGCCGAGGGATAAGTGTTGCAGGAGAGACTTTTAAAGGTAGTGACCAAAATTCTCTCTCTCCTACTAAATAAGCGATAGGCTCGCCCTTTATACGTCGAGCAAGGAGGGATGACAATTGCACTAGTTCATCTTCTAAAAGTACAGTTTCACTAAAAGCAATCAAATAAGTACGAGCACGTTTTGTTACGTGCCCTAATAGAATTTCTGCGTCCCGCTTTGGGCTGTCACTATCAATTAATTGCAAGGCTGCTTGATGCAGCCATTGTTTATAATTCATTAATCTTGCTCAGATAAAGCGGATAGCTGATCGGCTTGATATTCAGTGACAATAGGTTGAATAAGTGCATCTAGTTTACCTTCCATCACCTCATCTAACCGGTAAAGCGTAAGGTTTATGCGATGATCCGTCACGCGACCTTGTGGGAAATTATAAGTTCTAATACGATCAGAACGATCTCCTGAACCTAATAAGTTACGGCGTTCAGATGCTTCGGCTTCTTGACGTTTTTGTACTTCGGCAGCACGAATACGCGCACCTAATACTGACATTGCTTTCGCTTTGTTTTTATGTTGAGAACGCTCATCCTGACACTCTACCACAATGCCTGTCGGGATATGCGTAATACGGATGGCCGAATCCGTGGTATTTACGTGCTGACCACCCGCCCCTGATGAGCGAAAAGTATCAATACGTAAATCACTTGGGCTAATTTCAGGTAATTCAGCTTCTGGCACTTCAGGCAATACCGCAACTGTACAAGCAGAAGTATGAATGCGTCCTTGAGATTCTGTTTCAGGCACGCGTTGTACACGATGCCCGCCTGATTCAAATTTCAGTACCCCATAAGCGCCATCACCAATCACTTTGGCAATGATCTCTTTATAACCGCCATGTTCGCCTTCGTTTGCATTCATCACTTCAATACGCCAACGACGTGCTTCGGCATAACGGCTATACATACGGAACAGGTCACCGGCGAAAAGTGCGGCTTCATCACCACCCGTTCCGGCACGAATTTCAAGGAAACAGTTGAACTCATCATCAGGATCTTTAGGTAATAACAGTACTTGAAGTTGCTGTTCTAGCTCCTCATTGACGCTTTGTGCTTCTTTTAGCTCTTCTTGAGCCATCTCTTTCATTTCAGGATCATCAAGCATCATTTCTGCCGCTTCCATATCATCTTGCACTTTTCGCCATTGACGATAACAAGATGTGACATCCGTTAATTGAGCATACTCTTTTGAAAGCGCACGAAAACGCTCCTGAGAGGCAATAACATCAGCTTCTGCTAGAAGTGCTTGAATTTCTTCATAACGCTCTTGTAGAGCTTCCAACTTAGCGACAATAGAAGGCTTCATTCGTAGATTAAGATCCTGTTAGATAAAGTTAATTATGGGTAATACCCAAACTTTCACGTAAGAGATTCAGGCGTTCAATATCACCATCACTGGCAGCCTGTTGAAGAGATTTGGTTGGTGTATGAATAAGGCGATTCATCAACTGATGAGAAAGCTGTTGGATCACTTTTTCTGCATCAGCGCCATTTTGTATCAATGCAATCGCTTTTTCTGCCATTTCTGCACGTAACATTTCTGCACTATCGCGATATTCTCTAATCGCCCCGACAGCACCTTGAGCACGTAACCAATCCATAAATTGGCCACTCTCTTGTTGCACGATATGTTCAGCTTCAATGGCTGCGGCTTGGCGCTGTTCACGGTTATGCTGAATGATAGCTTCTAAATCATCAACACTATAAAGATAAACGTTACTCAGTTTTTCAATATCTTGTTCAATATCACGAGGCACAGCAATATCAACGAGTAGCATTGGTTGATTACGACGTTTCTTTAACGCCCTTTCTACCATGCCTTTGCCAATAATAGGCAACGGACTTGCTGTTGAACTGATCACAATATCCGCTTGAGAAAGTGACTCATCAATATCAGATAAAGTGATAACCTCAGCGTCAACTTCATTCGCTAAACGTTGCGCTCGCTCTTTGGTGCGATTAGCAATAATGATTTTTTTGACTTGATGTTCACGTAAGTGACGCGCCACTAATTCAATCGTTTCACCCGCACCGACCAATAAGATAGTCAATGATGATAATGACTCAAAGATTTGGCGCGCTAAAGTACAGGCAGCAAAAGCGACAGAAACAGCATTAGCACCAATTTGGGTCTCTGTTCTCACTCTTTTCGCAACTGAAAAGGATTTCTGAAACAGACGTTCCAGCTCTGAAGAGAGCGAGTGATAATTTTGAGAATCGGCAAACGCTTTTTTGACTTGCCCTAAAATTTGCGGTTCACCTAATACCAAAGAATCTAAACCACTAGCAACGCGCATCAGGTGGCTCACTGCTTGATTATCTTGATGCCAATAAACACTATTTTTAAGCTCATGAGGCTCAATTTGGTGATACTGACATAACCAACTGATCAGTTGTTCATGGCTATTTTCTTTATCTTCTAGACTCAGATAAAGCTCAGTACGGTTACAAGTAGACAGCACTACACCACCTCTTACAGCAGGTTGCTGTAACAAGTTATTTAAGGCGTCACCCATGGTATCAGGAGAAAAAGAGACTTTCTCACGTAACGCTACGGGGGCTGTTTTGTGATTAATACCTAATGCTAATAACGTCATATCTTATAATTGAGTTATGAATAAATACCGACTCGCGACTTGACTTAGTATAAACCTAAAACAGCGCATTTAGTATGGACTCTTCATTGCCGCCATTCTACTTGATGAACTCTTTCAATAAAAGTGCTTACTTGTATGATAGGCAAATTCAATCGACTATTTAACGAAATATCGTTATATCTTCGCGTTTATGATACGCTTTTTTGCAACAAAGAACGAATGTAAGGAATATCTCAGCTATGCGCTCACGCATTTTTCCAACCAAATCACTTTTGCGTCTCCTTCCGCTAGCTGCGCTGCTACTAAGTGCATGTAATTTAAATAATATACAAACACAAGGTTCAGCGTCAGATAACGATGTTCAATGGCAATCGCGTCAACAAGCATTAAATAAGATTTCACAATATGAGACACGTGGCGCCTTCGCTTACATTGAAGGCACCTATAAAACTTACGCACGTTTCTATTGGCAAGATAAAGATACCGATCGCTATCGCTTACTTTTAACCAATCCATTGGGGACGACAGAGCTAGACTTAAATGTGATGCCTGGTGTGATTGAAGTGACTGATAATGGTGGTAAAAAGTATTATAGTGACAATCCAACTGAAATGATTTATCAGCTCACCGGTATGGTGATCCCTTTAAAAAATTTACGCGCTTGGTTAATTGGTTTACCGGGTGATGCCACGGATTTTGAACTCGATGCAAATCATCTTTTAAAATCAGTTACATGGCCAACCCCAGAAGGTGATTGGGTGGTAACCTACCAATCCTATGATACCGCAATAACACCGAACTTGCCACAGCGCCTTGAATTAAAACAAGGTGAACGCACGATAAAATTAAAAATGGATAACTGGGATATACAGCAATGACACTAAGTTGGCCCTCTCCTGCCAAATTAAATCTTTTTCTCTACATTATCGGGAAACGCCCCGATGGTTACCATAATCTACAAACCTTATTTCAATTTTTAGATTATGGCGATACGCTAACTTTTACGCCCCGTAATGATACGCAGTTAACCATCTTAACCCCCGTTGAAGGGGTTGCAGATGAAGATAATCTGATTATTAAAGCAGCCAAATTATTACGTCAATACTGCCATCAGCACCATATTCCCCTACGCTATCAAGGGGCAGATATTAGTATTGATAAAAAACTGCCCATGGGAGGAGGTTTAGGGGGAGGCTCTTCCAATGCTGCGACAACACTGATAGCCCTTAATTACCATTGGCAAGCAGGCCTAAGCGATGAAACATTAGCCACACTCGGCGTGACGTTAGGCGCAGATGTGCCGGTATTTGTTAAAGGGCATGCCGCTTTTGCTGAAGGTGTTGGTGAAATATTAACCCCGGCATCACCCAAAGAGTGTTGGTATTTAGTTGCTCACCCCGGAATTTCTATCCCAACCCCGACAATCTTCACAGATCCAGAATTAAAACGTAATTCGCCTATTCGCTCTCTGGGCGCATTATTACAGGCTCCGTTTGCAAATGACTGTGAAATGATCGCAAGAAAACGTTTTCGTGAGGTTGAATATCTGCTTTCGTGGCTGTTAGAATATGCACCGTCACGCTTAACTGGGACAGGTGCTTGTGTATTCGGTGAGTTTGAATCGCAAGAGGCCGCTAGTGAAGTGTTAATTAACGCCCCTGAGTGGGTGCACGGATTTGTAGCGCAAGGCGTTAACATTTCCCCTGTGCATTTATTCCGCTCAAGGATACCTGTGTTATTGCACCCGTAACTATGATGTTTACAAACCCTATGTTGATAAACACGTTCTTTACAGGTCAACAATATCTCTCTCTGGACGCAAGCCTGAGGTTTTTCTCGTGCCCGATATGAAGCTTTTTGCTGGTAACGCAACCCCGGAACTGGCTCAACGTGTTGCCAATCGACTCTATACTAGCTTAGGAGACGCTGCTGTAGGTCGTTTTAGCGACGGTGAAGTCAGTGTGCAAATCAACGAAAACGTACGTGGTGGTGATGTTTTTATCATTCAATCAACCTGCGCACCAACTAATGATAACTTAATGGAATTAGTGGTCATGGTTGATGCATTACGTCGAGCTTCCGCTGGTCGTATCACTGCTGTTATTCCTTACTTCGGCTATGCCCGTCAGGATCGCCGTGTTCGTTCAGCCCGTGTTCCTATCACGGCTAAAGTTGTTGCGGATTTCTTATCTAGTGTAGGCGTAGACCGTGTTTTAACCTGCGACTTACATGCAGAACAAATCCAAGGGTTCTTTGATGTACCGGTTGACAATGTCTTCGGCAGCCCGATCCTTTTAGAAGATATGCTTCAAAAAGAATTGGACAACCCTATTGTTGTTTCTCCAGATATTGGCGGTGTTGTTCGCGCTCGAGCTATCGCTAAACTTCTGAATGATACTGATATGGCAATTATTGATAAACGTCGCCCTCGTGCTAACGTTTCTCAAGTTATGCATATTATCGGTGACGTTGCTAATCGCGACTGTATCCTTGTTGACGATATGATCGATACAGGTGGTACATTATGTAAAGCAGCAGAAGCGCTGAAAGAACGTGGTGCTAAACGTGTATTTGCTTACGCGACTCACCCTATTTTCTCTGGTAATGCTGTTGAGAACATCAGAAGCTCTGTTATTGATGAAGTGGTTGTCTGCGATACAATTCCATTGTCAGCAGAAATCAAAGCATTAAATAAAGTCCGCTCATTGACCTTGTCTGGTATGTTGGCTGAAGCCATTCGTCGTATCAGTAATGAAGAGTCAATTTCTGCGATGTTCGAACATTAATTTGTCGATTTAATATCGTACTTTGAGATAATTAAACCCGCTATAGCCTATGTTATAGCGGGTTTTTTGTTATCTTTTTAAGATAAAATATTTAGACAATAAAAAACCCGCGATCACTTTATCAGCGGGTCTTTAGATATGTATTATCTGCATATTAACGACAATGAGTTACTTATTATCTATTCTTACTTTATTATGAATTATGATTTTATCTATATTTTATTGATGCTCACACAGTTATGGATAACGATGATTATCATGGCGACGATAACGTTCGTCATGATTACGCAACCACCAATATCTTTCTGCAACGGTTTCTCTACCACCAATACGAGCCCCTGCTAACCAAACAAGTGCACCAATAAAGATCCCCATTAGCGAAGCATCAGATAAAATATCAGGTAGCCCTAATGGAAAAATATGGCTAAGAAGATTATAACCAAGACTACCGAGCATAAGCACCATACCGATAGCCATCAATAAATTGCCAACGGCAAAAGCATGTTTATATTTCATGTTGCACCTCCAAGCGCGTCGTCAGACGATTCAACACCAAAATACATCGAATAACCTTTTATTCATTGTAGTTATTATAGCCATAAAGACTAAAAAGGTATTGTCGCAGTGATCACATGCTCTGAAAATTATTGACAATTCTTTGCAAAAAATGTGTTTTATTGCTTTTGTAAATCATTTATCGGTGCTAATACGCCTGTTTCGCTCTTTTTGCCCTATAAATAATAAGTATTCTCTCCAAGAAAGATTTCAACAAAATAATCATGACAATCTATTTTGTGCTTCTTGACAGAGAAAGGTAAACTAGATGCTTTCTTTTAAGACGATAACAGTGAAAGGCAATTGTGAGTAAAATTAAACTTATCGTCGGGTTAGCCAACCCCGGTGCTGATTATGCCCAGACTCGCCATAATGCGGGTGCTTGGTATGTTGATTTATTGGCTCAACGTCATCAACAATCTCTAAAAGAAGAGAGCAAATTCTTCGGCTATACCGCTCGTATTAATTTAAATGGTAATGATGTTCGTTTATTAGTCCCTACCACTTTTATGAATTTAAGTGGTAAAGCGGTATTAGCGATGGCAAATTTTTATCGTATTCAACCCGATGAAATATTGGTTGCACATGATGAACTGGATTTACCACCGGGTGTGGTAAAAATGAAATTGGGTGGCGGTAATGGTGGCCATAACGGACTAAAAGATATTCAGAGTAAATTTAGCAATAACCCCAATTTTTATCGATTACGTATTGGGATTGGTCATCCCGGTGATAAAAACAAAGTGGTCGGTTTTGTGTTAGGTAAACCACCAACAAGTGAGCAAAAACTTATTGATGATGCAATTGATGAAGCCCTTGCTTGTACAGATATTCTGATGCGTGATGGTTACGAAAAAGCCATTAATCGTTTACATAGCTTTAAAGCTTAACCCCTATCAATAAAGCTATTGGTGTATCAAATAAGTTAACTGGGCAATGCCATGCCCTTTTCTTTTGCGCAATTAATCCCTGATGATTTAATCAAACAGGGATTTGTTCTATAATAGCGCCAATTTTTTTAACAGCACACAACAGGAGCTCCCCCTTTCCTGTTGTTTTTTATGTGACAAGGTGAACGTTTATGGGATTTAAATGTGGTATCGTCGGTCTGCCTAACGTAGGGAAATCTACACTGTTTAATGCCTTAACTAAGGCAGGTATTGAGGCAGCCAACTTCCCATTCTGTACTATTGAGCCAAATACAGGTGTTGTACCCATGCCTGATCCTCGCTTAGATAAGTTAGCAGAAATTGTAAAACCACAACGAGTGTTACCCACAACAATGGAGTTTGTTGATATTGCAGGTTTGGTTAAAGGCGCATCTAAAGGTGAAGGCTTAGGTAACCAATTCCTTACCAATATCCGCGAAACTGAAGCTATCGGCCATGTCGTGCGTTGTTTTGAAAATGACAATATTGTGCATGTGGCGGGTAAAGTCGATCCTGCTGAAGATATTGAAACAATTAATACCGAATTAGCGCTTTCTGATTTAGATACCTGTGAACGAGCAATGCATCGTAATCAGAAAAAAGCCAAAGGTGGTGATAAAGTTGCTAAAGCAGAGATGGAAGTTTTAGAGAAATGTTTACCGCACTTAGAAAAAGCCGGTATGTTGCGTGCATTAGATTTAAGTGATGAAGAAAAAGCGATTATCCGTTATTTAAGCTTTTTAACCCTGAAACCAACCATGTATATTGCCAACGTCAATGAAGATGGTTTCGAAAATAATCCTTATCTTGATACGGTACGTAAAATCGCTGAAGCCGAAGGCTCTGTTGTTGTTCCTGTTTGTGCTGCTATCGAAGCAGATATTGCAGAGCTAGACGATGAAGAGCGCGAAGAGTTTATGCAAGATTTAGGCATCGAAGAGCCGGGCTTAAACCGTGTTATCCGTGCAGGTTATGCGTTACTCGATTTACAAACTTACTTTACCGCTGGTGTAAAAGAAGTCCGTGCTTGGACAATCCCTGTAGGTGCAACTGCCCCACAAGCTGCAGGTAAGATCCATACTGACTTTGAAAAAGGTTTTATCCGCGCCCAAACCATCTCATATAATGACTTTATCACTTATGGTGGTGAACAAGGTGCGAAAGAAGCCGGTAAAATGCGTGCGGAAGGTAAAGATTATATCGTGCAAGATGGCGATGTGATGAACTTCTTGTTTAATGTGTAATAAATAGCTTTATTATTATTTAGTATTATTCGGTTTTCTTCACGTTTAAATACTAACAAAAGCAGCATAAACTCTACGAGACTTATCGA
>NZ_CAWPAV010000147.1:0-30470 GCF_963885725.1 Proteus sp. G4380 | reverse complement strand
GGAAACTTTTAAAGGTAATAACCCAATAAGAGCAATTATCATAAGATACTTAGAACACCTTTTTACTAATCTGAACGATGATGAAATGAATAATCTTAAAACCCTATTAAGAGGTGTATTCCTTACATCTGGGGCACTAGTAACAACAGGAGGAGTTCGTGTTTACATAGCCACAGCCGCATCTGAACTTATATATAATACGGTACTAAGAAATGCCATTGCCCACAAGTTAATTAGAGGTGGTGGAAATATAGCAATGGCTTTTGTGGGAGGGTATGGCATCATAGAGATGGCTTCTCAAGCAAAGGAAAGATTACGCTATAGCAATCCTACTCTGTATTATGACCTTGTTTTAATGAATTTAGAAATGGGGTATTTTATAGTAGAACCAAATATATCAAAATGGTTATATATGATAGGATCTGAAAAGAAAAGTGTTGATGAAGTTTATCGAGCAATAAATGGATTAATTTATAATTAATGGTAATTAAGTGATGAAAAATTTTTTCGTATCGATTCTTGATAGTATCAGATATAGCGTAATTGCATTTTTTTTACTGGCTATGTTTAGATTACCTGAATCATCATTTGTCGCAGGGCTATTGTTTTCACTTTTACTACTCCTATATCTAAAAAAAATATACTATTACCTACGTAAAGCAACTTATAAAATCTTCAAATAATATTTTGCTCGTTTATGGAATATCCACTTGTACCAGCACAAATATGGTTCCATGAAATAGACTCATATCGTAGTAATATTTTTTCATGGGAGACGATAGAGTATCCGTTAGATGATTCTGGTGAAGATTGTGTAAAATCCACAATAGTTGCATTACTCAATTTAATTTCAAAATATTTTTCTAAAATACCAAATTGGTTTATCCTGAAAAAGTCAAAATTAGCATCTAATAATTCATTATTAGATATGGCAACGCCTAATAACGGGGATGACTTATCAATTGGTTTAATGAATAAAACTGGATGGTGGACTGAATTTTGCATCCTGCTTATTGTGTAATTTAAACTTAAAACCTGTATTTGATCTTTATGGCCTGTTTGATATCTATTACCAATTGAATCAACTGTAGAACAATTAGCTGATATTAATCCTTGTTTTTTTACCTTTTAAGGTTAAGTATTTTACGTCAGACATAACCACTCTATTTAATTCAGTCTATAATGATATTAACAGAATAATTTTAAAATTACATTAAAATATCTATCACAGATTATCCACTTCCCCTAAAATGAGACAGCTATAATTAGGTTATTGTATAAGTCATGATGAAAAAAATCTTTTTCACTGAAACTCGAATCGTTAATTTTTAAAACTCGCTGATTTTGGTATGAAAGAAGAAGATATTTGTCGCGAAAACGGGATCAGTAATGCCTGTTACTATAATTGGAAATCAAAGTATGGTGGTATGGAAGCCAATGATGTTAAATGATTAAAAGATCTTGATGAGGAAAATGCCAAACTTAAAAAGATGTTTGTAGCAGTTAGCCTTGAACATTATGCAATGAAGGATCTTTTTGTAAAAAAGGGTTGGTAGTAGCTAAGAAGAAGTTCTGCGCTCAATCATTAAATAATGCAGGCTTATCAGTCAGTAAAGCTTGTCAGTTGACATTGCTATCTCGCTCAGCATTCTACCGCCAACCTATCAATTGTCTTAAAAAAGGCAGTGTGGTGAGCGATGCAATTCAATCAGTTTTAGCTAAATCGCCACAATCAAGATTTTGGAGCGCACAGAGTCAAATTTAATGATCTAATATGGAAATCAGTGATTGCTTATCTTTGTCAGATAGTTAATAAGATTTCCATCTATTCTCTTTAACACTATGATTTTACTTAGTATTAAAAAGCAAACCTATTGAGTATATTTATCTATCATTTCTTAATAACAAAATTTTTTCTTTTAAAAAAGAGTTAGTTAATCTTATTTTTATCCTTTCCCACTTCAAATTAAACGATATTTTTCTTACATAAGTTTCTGCTATTTTTGCTATAAATCATGTTAATCTTAATAAGAATAATAACAATTATCATTCAATATATAAGGATTAAACATGAACTCTCGTTATGTGCGTGCTCTCACGTTGTTATCATTAATTCCCACTTCTGTCTTCGCTCTTGAGTATCCCGTAGGTCAACCAATCATTAAAAATGGCATGGAAATTCAAGGTGTCTATCTACAACCTATCACGATGGACACAGAGGAAGGCCATCATGCAATGAAGCACCTACCTGCTGATAAAGCTGATATCCATTTAGAAGCAGATATTCATGCTGTTGAAGATAATCCGAATGGTTTTGCTGAAGGTGATTGGATCCCTTATCTCACTGTTGAATATACCGTGACTAAATTAGATGCACCGGAGAAAAAACAGCAGGGAACTTTTATGGCCATGGTCGCCAGTGATGGTCCTCATTATGGTGAAAACCTAAAATTAGATGGCAACGGCCAATATAACGTTACCTATAAAATTTACCCGCCTTCTTACAATAAAGATGTCGTTTTTGGTCGTCATATCGACAAAGAGACGGGGGTAGCCGCTTGGTTCGAGCCTTTTGAAGTGTCATGGGATTTTAACTATAGCGGTACTGGCCGTAAAGGCAGTTACTAATTAGCTTAATTATTGATAGCCCTGTGTATAGGGCTATCTCCTCTATTTTGTTAAGTGAAATTTCAATGATTAAACATCTCTATCAATACACGCTATTACTGCTATTAATGATAGCAAGCTCTACTTTAGCCGCAGAAAAATACACCGTTGAATTAGAAATGAAAGAGGGGGAACTGATCCCTCGAGTTTTAAATGTTCCTGCTAAAACTCCTATACGGATCAAAATTCGCAATACCGGTAGTAGCCCCGTTGAATTTGAAAGCACTCAATTACGTAAAGAAAAAGTATTAGCGCCTAGGGCGAGTTCTGTCGTTGTGATTGCGCCTCTAAAACCTGGACGTTACACCTTCTTTGATGATTTTCATCTGTCTCACCCTCAAGGTGAAATCGTTGCGACTGAAAAGGCTGAATAAATATGGGACAAGTTCTATTTGTTGTTTGGCGAGAAAGTTTTGAAGCTCTGCTGGTGGTAGGGATCATTTATGCATGGATAAAACGCTCTCCTACCCCTAAACAAGGTATGAAATATCTCTGGGGAGGAGTAATAGTAGGAATACTACTCTCTATTCTTTTAGCTCTTAGCATTTATGGGGTATTTAGCTCCTTAGAAGATATCTGGCAATCTCTGTTTATGGTTATGATGGAAATCATTGCCTGCCTATTAATTGTTCAGATGGTCTATTGGATGAACAAACAAGGTAAATCACTAAAAGCCAATATCGAAAACGAATTGACACAAAAAACGCAACAACAAAGTGTCTGGGGGATTTTACTGATCATCGCCATTGCCATTGCGAGAGAAGGCAGCGAAGTGGTTGTTTTCCTATCAAGCCATATTATGGCTCTCACAGCACAAACCGCGTTGTCTTTCTTGATTGAAGTATTCATTGGCCTATTGATAGCGGGACTAACTCTATGGTTATTTTTGCTAACATCAAAAATGATTTCTTGGCGTAAATTCTTTGTTATTACCGGATTTTTACTGCTTTTCCTCGCCGTTTCCTTGCTATTAAAAGCAGTAGAAGAGATAGCTAATCTACTTATTGAAATGGATATTGAATTACCTGACTTTTTGATTTATCCACTATGGGATCTTAGCCATATTTTGGATGATTCAAGCATTTTTGGTAATTTCTTAGTTTCATTCTTTGCTTATCGCTCACAACCCATCGGTTTAAGTGTTGTTACTTTTATTGTGTTTTGGTTGGTGGTCGCACTGTTATTTAAACAAGGGGATCGTCATGCCAAATAGCGCCCTATTGAAAGGTGATCATATTGTCATCTTGCTATTGATATCGCTATGCTCTTTTTCTGTTTCTGCAAAAAAAATCATTCAAGGCATTACTCAAGATAGTGAAAATATTGTTGTTGCTAAAGGGGATATTCCCACTCCTGAAAAATTTACAACCAATATTCTTAACTATCGGCAGAAAGCTGTTGATCAGTTGACCTTCGTTGAAACTGCATTAAAAAATGTCATTGTTAACAGTGAAAAAAATCAACTGACTGATGCCCAACTCGCCTATCAACAAGCGCATTATCACTATGAGGTGATCCGCCCGATTATTGCATTGTTTGGCGCTACTGAACGCCTATTAAATAATCGGGCTGATTTCTTTCTTGAAAGAGAAAACTCGCCCCGTTTTAATGGATTTCATTTGGTTGAATATCAACTCTTTAAATTAGAGGATATGCAATCGTCAGCCGAGTCAGCCAAAGCACTGTTAAGAGGCATTAGTGATCTAAAAAAACGCTTAGCGATTGAAGATATTCCCATAGCTAAATTAGTGCAATCTGCAGGTGATAGTTTAGAGCTGATTTTAACCGACAAATTAGCCGGCATTGAAAATCAATATGCAAAAAGTGATCTGGGGGATGGGTATGCCAATTTATACGGTTCACGCCTAATCATTGAGTCTCTATCTAACCATATTCCACTTCAGGAATATCAATCACTACGCAAACAGTATGACACTATTAGCAAACTATTTTTAAAATATCAGCGAGATGAAGAATTATTTCAGCCTTTAGATACGCTTTCTGATAGTGAGAAAGCCGTGCTCTTTGCACAAATAACACAATTAGCGGAGCAAGTTGCACAATTACGTAACGTGCTCAATATTGATGTCTATTATTACTATAAAGAAGCATATGGTGAAAAATAAAACTCTGTTTAAATCACTCCTCACAATCCCCGTTAACCACCATAAACGTACAACGTTAAAATGGTTAGGCGGTAGTTTACTGCTTGCCAGTATGGGCGCAAATGCCATCGAAAAAAGCAAGTGTTCACCAACACTTCGTTATCAACGTGCTATTAACTACTTAGGAAAACATCAAGCTGGGGTTATCACGCCAGAACAAAAGCATGCTTCATTTATTGCACTTGATTTAACAGTAACAACCCCTGAGGAAGTAGAAAAAATTTTCCGAACCTTAACACAGCGGATTGCTTTTTTAACACAATCTCGTGAACTTAAAGAAAGTCATAATCCTCACCTTCCCCCCGCAGGATCCGGTATTTTAGGTAGCCAATTATATCCTGATGAATTAACCATCACAGTGGCGTTAGGGGATAGTTTTTTTGATAATCGGTTTGGTTTTCAAGCTCATAAACCCAAACGCCTTGAAGCAATGAAACCCTTCCCCAACGATCGCTTAGATCCTAAATGGTGTGGCGGTGATCTGTTACTTCAGCTTTGTGCCAATAGTCAAGAAAGTATCATTTATGCATTAAGAGATATTTTAAAATATCTTTCTGGGCAAGTGCATGCACGATGGAAAATAGATGGTTTTCTACCTGCTCGTGATATTGATAATCAACAAACGCCAATTAATTTATTTGGTTTTAAAGATGGCACAGGTAATGCCCCTGCCACTGACACTCATTTAATGGATGATTTAGTGTGGATCACCGATAAACAAAATGAACCGCAGTGGTGCTTAGGAGGTAGCTATCAAGCGGTGAGACTTATTCGTTTTGCCTTGGAATTTTGGGATAGAACACCTCTTGAAGATCAGGAGAATAACTTTGGTCGTCATCGTGCAACAGGCGCGCCGATAGGTATGAAGCAAGAAATGGACTCACCTGAATTTGAGCAAGATCCTCATGGCGACAGGATACTCTTTGATTCCCATATGAGACGAGCTGAACCCAGAACCCCCGAACGTTATAGCGCCAAACTGCGTCGTCGCAGTTATAGCTACTCATTAGGGCTAACGCCGTCAGGACAATTAGATATGGGGCTTGTCTTTGTCTCATTTCAGAATAACCTTAAAAAAGGCTTTATTGATACGCAAAAGCGTTTAAATGGTGAACCGTTAGAGCGCTATATAAAACCTTTTGGTGGGGGTTATTACTTCGTATTACCCGGCGTCACACAAGCAAGCGATATATTAGCTAAAGGACTATTTACTTAATTTTTGCTATTTTCAAATACGTTTACTTTTCCAGTAAACGTATTTGATAAAAATATTCGCAATATTAAGATAATACATGGCGAATTTTTGCTTTTAATGCATTACCTAATTCTATTTGGTTTTCAGGTTTAATAAATCCCATGGTCAATGCGGCTGCGACCATTTCACCTTTCCTATTAAATACAGGACATGCAATAGATTGAGCCCCAGGAATACCTTCAGCGGGTTGTTGGCGAATAGCAAAACCTTGTTGATGTATACTGTTTTTTTGCTGTATTGATAAATCAGCATCAATTTCTAAATGACTAAAGACTGCATAAGTCGCGCCTGCCGCACTCAATTTATGTGGAACGGGTGTATTTGGCAGAAAATCAATATCGACATGTTTAAAACTACGATTATATCTCACTAAATAGAGCTTCTTACCTTGAGCAATAACAAGTCCTGTTGACATATTATGCTCATCTCTAAATTCACAAAGTCTTTGATTAATTTCATCAACTAAAGAGAGGTTTGTGTGTGTTGCCTCAGCCAGCATTATAATTTTGCTACCTAAACAATACTGCCCTCCTTCACTCTCTTGATAGAGCATGTCACTACGGCAAAGAGACACTAAATATTTATGTAGACGACTTTTTGATAGTGAGCATGCCTTAGCTATCTCAGAAGAGCGTGCAGCACCTCCTTGAGATGCTAAAAACTCTAAAATAGTCACTGCGATATCAACAGAGTTAACCCCTTGAGAATTCTGCATTTATTTCTCCACGCCTAAGCCGTTATTTATCTTTATTTATGACGATATTTGTTTGTTCTTTTTTTATTCATTTTTATAGTTATTCACACTAAAAATTTTATGAAAAATAAGAATATAAATCATTTTCTGTTGATTATCTTCTTTATTTATCCTTGAATGATCTAACTCAAGTTTATTATTAATGAACTGAGTTTATATATAGTTAACATTGTTATGTGTGAGAATGTCCTATGTATAAAAATAAACAGTGGGAATTAGATAGAAGAACGCTATTAAAAGGAATGGGAGCTATTGGTTTGGCAGCTCTTTCCCCTAATGCGTTTAGCCTAGCTAATGAAAATAAACCCATATTTAACCAGAAAACTCGGATAAAATTATCTGAATATCAAACTTTTCAATCCACCTGTGCAATGGAATGTCTCCATTGTAACCTAACCGCTTTTACTCATCAGGGAAAACTAATCAAAATTGAAGCTACAGAAGGCTTTAATGTCAAATGTTGTTTACGAGGAATTAGCCGAACTAAATGGGTATATCATAAGGATAGACTCACTACACCTTTGCTACGTGTTGGCGAAAAAGGTAAGGCTGAGTTTAAACCTATTAGCTGGAATGACGCTTTAGATCTTATCGAAAAAAATATTCGAGAAACTATCGATAAATATGGCAACGAAGGGCTTTTTATTTCTACTCACGCTGGAAATATGGATTCCATCAAAAACGATATGGGTAAAGCCTTTTTCGACTATTTAGGCGGTTCTACAAAACAAGCCGGCTCTTTATGTTGCTCTGCGGTTACTGCAGCTATGATCCCTATGGTTGGCCTACGCTATGCAGATACGCGTGATACGGTAAAAGATAGCCGTTATATTCTATGTTGGGGCAATAACCCAGCAGTAACTATGCACGCCTACTTTAAAAATTATAATCAGGCTCGCCGTAATGGTGCCAGAATGGTAGTCATTGATCCGCGTTTTAATGAAACCGCAGCCAAAGCTGATGAGTGGATCCCCATTATTCCGGGTACCGATACCGCCCTTGCATTAGGAATGATCAAATTAATCATTGAAGAAAATCTTACAGATAAACCTTTTTTGCGTGCCCATACCGGAGCGGTGTATTTAGTCGATGAACAACAAAAACTACTACGTGATTCAGCTAATGATAAAGATAGCTATTTAGTCTTTGATACCCTAACTCAGCAAATTGTTCGCCATGATACCCCCAATATTGTACCGGCGTTAACTCATGATGAACTGCCAAATAAAATAAATTACACCACCGTTTTTGAACAAATCTATTTGCAAGCTAAACCCTGGACTATCGAAAAAACCAGTAAAGAAACAGATATTCCACAAGAGACTATTATTCGTTTAGCTCGAGACTACGCGACAATAAAGCCTGCAATGATTGTACAAAATATGTCTGGCGCACAACGCACTGAATTTGGTGCCTATGTTGCAGCAAGCCAGTTTTATCTTGCTCTATTAACCGGCAATATTGGTAAGAAAGGCGCGGGTATTTGTGATGCCGGTGGCGTGCGTCAGATGGCAAAATTTAATCCTATTATTCCCCCTGCACCAAATGTTAAACCCATTAATCCTATTCCTGTTGCAAAAGTGGGTGAATGGATAGTCAACGAAAGACCCCACCCGATTAATTTCTGGTGGATCATGACGATGGGGGTGATGACACAATTACCCAATACCAATATGGTACGTAAGGCGCTAAAAAAAGTTCCTTTTGTTGTCGTAGCCGATAATTTAATGTCATCAACAGCGCTTTATGCCGACTTAGTACTTCCAGTGACAACCATTTTTGAAGATACAAGTTTAATGGCTGGTGTGCGTAGCCAATATGTTCAATTAATGGAAAAAGCCGTTGAACCACCAGGAGAAGCAAAGCCTGATTATTGGATTTTTGCCCGCCTTGCTGAACGCTTTGGTTTCGGTGACGTATTTAATCAACCTATTGAGCACTATATTGATACTTGCCTCGCGGGATCGGGGATTACGCGGGAAATGCTAGAAAAAGGGCCTGTACGACCAGTAGAAGGCGATTGGATCCCATTTAAAGACGGAATATTTCGTACATCAACCCAAAAAGCACATTTCTTTATTGAAGAATGGCAAGATAAAAACTACTCCCCTATAGTCACTTATTATCCAGTAAAGGAATCGACAACAGGCTCCCCTGAATTAGCAAAAAAATATCCGTTAATGGCTGTGCAACGTAAGCTAGCACGTAGTGTTCATTCAAGCCATGGGATGAATGAATGGATTTTAGAAGTACAGCGTAATCAACCCAATATTTTAATACATCCTAATGATGCGTTATCTCGTGGAATAAACAATGGTGATTGGGTGTTTGCTTTTAATGATAGAGGTGAACATAGAGCAATAGCCATTGTCACCACACACATAAAACAAGGTGTTGTTTCTCTTGATAATGGTTGGTGGGAACAACAAGGGGGGAGTAGTAGCCATGTAACAAATGACCATGTTGAACCTTTAGGTAATGGTCATTGTTGTAACAGTACCCTAGTTAATGTGAGACGGGAGGCATAATCATGGCTAAAAAACAGTATGGTTTTCTGATTAATAGTAAAGATTGTTATGGCTGTCGCACTTGTTCGATGGCTTGTAAATCAGAAAATGTTACCCCTCCAGGAGTCTTGTGGCGTAGAGTACGCGAATTCAATGAAGATCTACCCAATGCGCAAGCTTTTATCACTATGTCCTGTAATCATTGTGACGATCCACAATGCTTAAAAGTATGCCCTGCCGATACTTATACTAAGCGAGCTGATGGGATTGTGATACAGGATCATGACAAATGTATTGGTTGCCAAATGTGCATTATGGCATGCCCTTATAATGCGCCGGTTTACGATCCTGTAGAAGGGAAGACCAGTAAATGTAATATGTGTGCCGATAGAATAGACGAAGGCTTAAAACCTCGCTGTGTTGAATCTTGTCCAACTGGTGCCATTGAGTTTGGCGAAATTGAAGATTTGCGCCAAAAACATATCACAAATTGGGCATTATTAGAAAAACGTTATGGGGTTCCTGATCATACCATCAGTCATCCTAATATTGTCATTATTGGTATGGAGGATTAACCATGCATGATTATCAAATGCCTTTGGTTCTATTCACCGTAATGAGTCAATGGGGGATCGGTGCCGTACTTGCCTTATCTCTTTATCAATGGCAAACACAAAACTCCGCCATGTTAAGCCCCAAAGCGTTACGTACAACGATTACCCTTATTTGGTTAATTGAAGTAATTGGTTCTTCTATGTCAATGGGACACCTAGGCGATCCTCTCGGCGCTTATCGCTCAGTACTTGGTGTTGCTCACTCATGGTTAAGTCGTGAAGCTATTGCCTTTGTTATGTTAAACGGTTTAATTTCCCTCTGGGCATTAGCAAGTTGGCTACAACCAAATAAAATACGCCGTAATAGCCTACTAGGTCTGTTCTGTGGCCTTATTGGCTTACCCGTTATTTTAATAACAGCACAAATTTATTATCAAATGCAAACACATGCGTTATGGCATACCCCCGCAACACAAATAAGTTTTATTGGTACGGCCCTATTATTGGGTTTTGGCTCTGTTATTCCTTGGTTACAGTTGCAAGGTAAAAAAACCATTCATACATTGCATTTCGGTGCTTTTATCGGCTTACTGTTAGTATTGATGGGATTAGTAATACGAGTTCAAATTTCAGGTGCTAACGTAGCGAGCTTATTGTTATGGTGGCAAGTCATCGCCAGTTTAATAATAGGATGTGTTATTATCACACTATCTCGTAGCTCTTTGTTTACAAAGGCTTTAATATCAATTATTACTATTTTTATCCTTTTTAGCGGTGAAATCGCCGGCAGAATGCTATTTTATGGCAATGTGATGTCCCAATCACCTTGGTTTTAATTTTTATTTTCCCTAACATGAGTCCTATTTATTTTGCCCCAAATTTATTTGGGGCTTTTTTATACTTCAAACAACATTCTTTTTAAGATATTAAGTGACATATCAATATTCTTTTTCTCTTTGATGAAATAATCATCTAGCTATCTTGAATAATAATAGGCAAAATTAACATCAATGAGTTAGCTAAATTCCCTGTTTATTATTAGAAAAGAGAGCGCTTCACATGACTGGATTAATTATTACCATCGCGTTATTGGGTCTTATTTTTTATTATTACAACCGTATTATCTCTATGCGTGAAGCGGTTATCTCAAGTGAAACAGAAATATCGGTACAACTCGACCGTCGTGGTAAAGTGTTTGATAGCTTATTAGCTACAGTAAAAAAATATCTTAGTCATGAAGCCGATGTTTTTACTAAAATCACCGAATTAAGAGCTAAAACACAAAGTAGCAATAACCAAGAAGCAAAAGCGGCAGAAGATGAGCTATCAAAAATTGTTTCAAGTGGTGCGATTAATGTCGCTGTTGAAAACTATCCTGAACTAAAATCAGATACTATCATGGCTAATTTACAAGAAGAGATTGTCTCAACAGAAAATAAACTCTCTTTTGCTAAACGTGGCTATAACCGTACCTTAGAGCAATATCGTGCGTTTATCGCCTCTATCCCTGCGGTATTTATTGTGAAGATTTTTCCAAGTCTCGTGATTAATAAAGAATACTGGCGTCTTGATGAAACAGCGATTAAATCAGAAGAAGCGCGCCGTATTAACTTTGATTAACACCACGCACCATAGCTTATACATAAAATAATACGGTAGATATTATTGGAGAATAATAAATGGATTTCAGAAATGTACTGCGAAAAAATGCCATTCGCACTCGGTTTGTGATAGTCACCTATTTACTATTAATGCTAATGATCGGCTTATTAGTTGATAGCGCGATAGGTGCCAATCCTCATTTAAGTTTAATTGATAATATGCTGGCATTTCTGACATTCCAATCACTACCTATTGCTTCATTGATTATTGTTGCCATTTCAATTGTGTTGCTGATTATTGTTCACTTTAAAGGGCATAAAATCATGTTGACGGGCATGAAAGCACGATTAATTAATTCTGAAGAGCCATTAAATGCCCAAGAGCGACAATTATTAAATATTGTGGAAGAGCTTAGTTTAAGTGCGACTTTGGGTTATATCCCTAAGCTTTATATTTTAGATACACCAGAAGCCAATGCCTTTGCTGCCGGCTGGTCTGAAAAAAATGCCTTTATTGGTGTCACTCGTGGGTTATTAAATCAACTTAATCGCCAAGAAATACAAGCCGTATTAGCCCATGAAACAGGTCATATTATTCATGGTGATACCCGTTTAACGCTGTATGTGGGTATTTTAGCAAATGTTATTTTAACGGTAACAAATATCTTTGGTAGCCGCTTATATATAGCCTCTGGTAACCGTGGTGGTAAAAGTAATGATGCCGCCAGTAAAGCACGATTGATTTTAATTGTACTCAACGTTGTTTTACCCATTATTACTCAAGTGCTCTATTTCTATTTATCGCGGACACGTGAATATATGGCAGATGCGGCAGCGGTTGATCTTACCCAAGATAATCAATCAATGATCAATGCACTAAAGAAAATTGCAGCACAACACGAAACTGAAAATTTTGAAGATGGCTCTACAGGACGAGCATATCGCAAAGCAGCCTTTATTTTTAATAAGGGAGACTCTCTTTTTTCAACCCATCCTTCGATTGAAAATAGAATAGCAGTGCTCGAAGGAAAAAAGACTTTTTAAACCAACAGATTAAAACAAAAGCGTTTATCCATTATTATGGAATAAATACATGAAATAAACGCTTTTTGATTATTCTATCATTATAAGGTTGCTTAGCGCTGTTTTTCACCATGATGAAAAATAGCCGTGCGTAGACGCTCTTGCTGTTCATAACGCTGAGCAAAAGCTATTGTGTTATCTTTACCTAATTCCACCAGCAATTCGTTCATCGTTTGTATGCTAGCACTGGCAATGGCCTCATCAACCTGCTTAATCACTTCCTCATAATGAGACATAATTATTCCTCTTTTCCTATAAAATACTTATTAACTATCATATAACAAGAAAGGAGACGTTCTGTATTTTTAGTCATAAAAAAAGTGATTAAATGGAATTAAGTGGTCTATTTTTGGTTTCTTTACCTAATAACATAACCGCTAGTATCGCTATCACAATGGAAAGGCTAAAAATAAGAAAAATAGTGCTTATGTCAAATTGATATTGCACTAAATAGCCTACCATCAGTGGCCCTAATATTCCGCCAATACGGCCTATTGCCGTCGCCGTTCCAGCGCCTGTAGCTCGTATACCATCAGGATATTGTTCTGGGGTATAGGCATATAATGCCCCCCACGCACCTAAATTAAAAAATGATAACAACATACCAAACACTAATAGTGTGGTTGTGGAATCGGCTACGCTAAAATAGTAAGCACTAATCGCAGTACCTGCTAAATAAGTGATTAACACAAACTTACGACCATAACGTTCAATAAACCATGCTGCGGTAAAATAGCCCGGTAACTGAGCGAGTGTCATGATCAACACATATTGAAAGCTTTTAATTAAACTAAAGCCTTTTAACATTGCGACACTCGGTAGCCATAAAAAAATGCCATAATAAGAGAACACCACACAAAACCATAATACCCACAACATCAGTGTTGAACGGCGATATTGAGGTGACCAAATCAATGCCATTGATTGGCGAAGAGATAAACGATTTTGTAATAATAACTGCGTGGAACTGGGTTCTGGTAACTTTGAACGCAAATAGAGTGCATAAACTGCGGGTAGTGCGCTCAATAACATAGCCATACGCCAGCCATAATCAGGAATAATAAAATACGCTATTAACGCGGCAATTAACCACCCTACCGCCCAAAAACTCTCTAATAAAACAACAATACGACCACGCTCATGAGCTTTAACACTTTCACTCACCAATGTAGAAGCAACGGGTAATTCTCCGCCTAAGCCCATACCAATAAAAAAGCGTAAAATTAATACCACCATTAAGGAGCTTGCTAATGCGGTAAAACCGCAACCAAGGCTAAATAGCAGCAACGTTAAGATAAATACCGGTTTACGACCTTTTCTATCGGCCATAATGCCAAAGACAAAAGCACCTACGGCCATACCGATAGAATTAATACTGCCAATCCAACCTAATTGCGCTGCTGTTAATCCCCAATCTTCTTTTAACGCCGTTAATAAAAAGGCGAGAAGCCCCACATCCATTGCATCGAAAGTCCACCCCATTCCGGCAATACATAACAATTTACGACGAGAAAGTACCGTTGGTTCTTTTGCTGTTTCGCTTGCCACTGCCATGCTTCTATCCTTTACCATCCCAAAGTTCTTTGTTTAGTATACTAAACAAAGAAATTAGACTTGTTAATAGCAAAAGACAAATTTAAATAAAATTTAACATAACTGAATGAAATTTAGCTAAAAAAAATCGGCATCTGTTGTTGCAGACACCGATTTTAATTTTTATTACCTTAAACACTAATTTGTAGATTAGCTTCTTAAACCGCGACCTTTTTCAATTAAGTACCAGGCTACGATATAAAACACGGCAATAAACAGGCATAGTACCGTGATTGTCACCGTTAATGACACATCAGTGATCCCTAAAAAACCATAACGGAAACCGCTTATCATATAAACAATCGGGTTTAATTTAGAAACACCTTGCCAAAATGCAGGTAATAAGGAGAGTGAATAAAACACACCTCCTAAATAAGTTAATGGCGTTAAAACAAAGGTGGGAATAATACTAATATCATCAAAGGTTTTCGCAAAAATGGCATTCAACAATCCTGCGAGAGAAAAAACAATCGAGGTCATTAATAATGTCACCACAACCATTGTCCAAGAGTGTATCTCTAGTGGTACAAAAAATAGTGAAACCAGAGTGACCAATATCCCAACACAAATACCACGGGCGACACCACCACCCACAAATCCGGCAATAACAACATGGGTCGGTACTGGCGATACTAATAATTCTTCAATACTACGTTGGAATTTAGCGCCAAAAAATGAAGAGGAGACATTAGCATATGAGTTTGTGATCACCGCCATCATAATCAAGCCGGGAACAATAAACTGCATATAATCAACACCGCCCATATCACCAATACGCTTACCAATTAAGTTACCGAAAATAACAAAATAGAGCGACATCGTGATAACAGGAGGAATTAAAGTTTGTACCCAGATACGACCAAAACGGGTCACTTCTTTAATCCAAATCGTCTTGAGGGCTACCCAATACAACTGAATCATTCCCTCTCTCCTTTTTCTGTTTCTGTATGATCTTCATTAACTAAATGCACAAATAACTCTTCAAGGCGGTTAGCTTTATTACGCATACTTAAAACTTGAATACCTTGTGCATTGAGCTGAGCAAAAACCCCATTCAATCCTTGCTCTCTTTTCACATCAACTTCTAGTGTTGATGTATCGACTAAACGATATTGGTAATTTTGTAATTCAGGTAACGGACTTTTTGCCGCTAAGTCTAAAATAAAGGTTTCAGACTCTAATTTACTTAATAAACCTTTCATACTGGTGTTTTCAACCAGTTCACCACGCTGAATAATACCAATATTCCGACACAGCATTTCTGCTTCTTCAAGATAATGTGTGGTTAATATAATAGTGGTACCCTGTGCATTTAAATGTTGTAAAAACGTCCACATTGAACGACGTAATTCAATATCTACTCCCGCCGTTGGCTCATCGAGGATCAGCAATTTAGGCTCATGCATTAATGCACGCGCAATCATTAAACGCCGTTTCATTCCCCCAGATAAAAAACGTGCTCTATCATCTTTTTTCTCCCATAAATCTAATTGGGTTAAATACGTTTTTGCACGCTCTAATGCCACTTTACGTGGTACACCATAGTAGCCAGCCTGATTAAGGACAATTTGTAATACGGTTTCAAAAGGGTTGAAATTGAATTCTTGTGGCACTAATCCGAGTTGTCTTTTAGCATTAACCATATCGGTATCAGTGTCATAGCCAAATACTTTGACTTTACCACTGCTCTTATTCACCAAAGAGCTGATAATCCCTATGGTGGTCGATTTTCCTGCACCATTAGGGCCTAATAGCGCATAAAAATCCCCCGCTTCTACGGTTAAATTAATTCCTTTAAGCGCTTTGACACCATTATGGTAAGTTTTCGTTAACTCGGTTAACTCCAATGCATAAGTCATAAGTGGAAATTACCTTTTATCAACTGCATTATTCAGCATTGACTGAGCTGAAATCAGAAATAGCTATTCAACTAAGCCTTACTCCCCTGAGTGCAAATCAGGATAGGTATAGAAAATGGGCTTAGTTCAATAGGATCAAAATGGAATAAGATATTCTAGAGAAAAATAAGACGTAAATAAACCGTTTTACAGATAATGCCTCAAACAGATAAATAAATTTTATTTAACTATTTTAATAGTCAACAGAGCGAACACTGCAATTACTGATCAATAAAAATGACGATTAATTGTAGCTATTTTCCAGTATTAATCTCAATAAAAAGCCAATAATAACTAAATGTTATTATTTAGCCTGTTTGATAGCAATAAATTTATTGGCCTTATTACTCAATCTGACTGATAGATATTATCATGCGCTTTATTACCTCCAATAATTTATCAATAAAAAACGGACAGATACCGTTAACAGGTTTTATCCTCATCATTCGCCAGCCCAAATAAACATTAATATTTTTTATGAAAAAATAATTACCCTCGATTATTCAAAATAAGAATAATCGAGTTAACAATCAGTTATCTTTTTATACATTTGATTTACATCAAATAATGTGTTGATAAATTCATTAAACAAATACTGTAAAAAGTTCTATCTTATTTGAAAGCAAAAATAGACAAGCAATTAACTGTCACTTGGCTCAAAAAAAGCCTTCTGATTCATTTAAAAGTAATGGTATAAAAATACCCTTTCTTTATTGAGCTTAAACATCCAACAATAACACTAAAGCTATTTCGTGTTGGCCTACTGTCAGCGCAAATGGTGGGAAACTGAATTTACAGGCAGTCACATCATGATGAGAAAAATTGAAGAACTGTTAGCCAACAATAAACAATGGTCAAGTTCTGTTACAGAAGAAAACCCGCAATTTTTTAAAGAGCTGAGTAAAGGCCAAAAACCTCATTTCTTATGGATTGGTTGTTCAGACAGCCGCGTCCCCGCTGAAAAATTAATTAATGCCGCCCCTGGTGATTTATTTGTACACCGCAATGTGGCAAACCTTGTGATCCACACCGACTTAAACTGTCTTTCTGTTATTCAATATGCCGTTGATGTCCTACAAGTTGAGCATATTATTGTTTGTGGTCATTATGGCTGTGGTGGTATTGAAGCTGCTATTGAAGGGACTGAACTGGGCTTAATTAATAACTGGTTACTGCATATCCGTGATATCTGGTATAAACATAGCTCCATGTTAGGTGAACTCGCACCACAAGATAGATTAAATTTACTCTGTGAACTTAACGTGATAGAACAAGTTTATAACCTTGGTCACTCAACTATTATGCAAGCCGCATGGAAACGTGGACAAAAAGTGATGATCCACGGTTGGGTTTACGGTTTAAACAATGGTGAATTACACGATTTAGATATCACCTCAGACAGTCGTGAAAAACTAGAACTCTCTTATCGCCAAGCTATTGCAAAATTAAGCCATCCACGTTGATTTTCTAATATTAAACCCGCCAAAGCGGGTTTAATATACGATATAAATCAACAAGATTATTCATCTAGTAGCGTTACGTGACCAATATAAGGTAGGTGACGATAACGTTGTGCATAATCAATGCCGTAACCTATAACAAACTTATCTTCAATAGAGTAGCCAATCCACTCTACTGGCACATCCACTTCACGACGTGATGGCTTATCAAGTAGCGTACAGATAGCAATAGAAGCAGGCTCACGTAAACTTAAAATCTCTTTAACACGGTTTAAAGTATTACCTGAGTCAATAATATCTTCAACAATCAGAACATCTTTACCACGAATGTCTTCATCAAGATCTTTAATGATTTTAACGTCTCTTGTTGACGTCATTCCATTACCGTAACTTGATACTGTCATAAAATCGACTTCATGTGGCACTTCAATTTCACGACATAAATCCGCCATAAAAATAAAAGAGCCTTTTAATAAGCCAATTAAGACCAAATCGTGTTTTTCTTGACGAGAACGATAATGTTCTGTGATTTCACGACCTAATTCAGCAATACGCTGTTTGATCTCTTCTTCAGAGATCATGACATCAACAATATGTTTCATGATTTATTTCGATTGGGTTAACGGGGAAAGCAACCGATTGTACCAGAATTTCTATCATCATGCGACGTTGTCAATGAAGGAAAATAAGGGAATAAAATATTAGCTTTACTCCCTTTGCAAACTTTTATCGCTAATTTTGTTACTTATTACAGTAAAAATTATCGACTCACCGTAAAGCCCGCCATCATTCCTGTATCTTCATGTTCTAATAAGTGACAGTGAGCCATAAATGGGTGTTCCTTTGTCGCTAAATGGTCAAATTTTACAAGGATCTCGCTAATTTGCCCTTCCACTCTGACAATATCTTTCCAACCTTGGCGATGTTTTTCAGGTTTACGCCCATTTTCCGATAAAATACGAAACTGTGTTCCGTGAACATGGAATGGATGTAACATCATGTCGCCACGACCAGAAACCAGCCAGCGTTCATAAACCCCTTGTTTAACATCAAATGCAGGTTCGGTCATTGAGAATGGGATCCCATTGATGCTATTTGCATTATAAATATCGACATCCGCAGAGCCATGACCGCAATTCATGCCGCCCCCCATCATGCCATTTCCATTGCCCTGACGCATATGACTCATACCGTGGTGAATTCCCGCTAACGCTTTATCACCGTAACGCTCCGTTAGCGCCATCATACCTTGCATATCTAAACGCATATCCATACGTAAATGTAATGAACGTGTCGCAATATGACTTAGTGATGGTAATGCAGGAATTAAGGCTAATTGATCAGGTAAAATACCTACCGCTTTTTCTGCTGAAGGCAGTAGACGTAATACAGGTAATACATTATCAAATGGCGCTAATACCATCCCCATTTGTCGGACAGGTAAAGTGACAATATCGAAATCACGTCCATCTGAGGTATCAACCAGTACTTCAAAACGCTCCCCCATTAAAATAGGGAGTTCTGTCACTTTGACTGGTTCCGCTAATAACCCACCATCGCTAGCAATTACATACATTGGTCGGCCATCACTGGTGGCTAAATTAAGACTACGTGCATTACAACCATTGAGGAAACGTAATCTAATCCAACCTTTTGGTACAATGTGTTGCGGTTGAATCGCACCATTAGTGAGCATCATGTCGCCAAACCAACCTACTGCAGCACTCATCACATCAAGTTGATAGTCAATTTGACCGTTACTGTCTAAGCGTTTGTCTTGTAAAATAACCGGTAAATCATCCACTCCCCAGCGGTGAGGTAACTTTCGCTTGGCCGTTTCGTCATCCTCGATGATCACTAATCCCCCTAACCCCATTGCCACCTGTTTTCCGGTGATCCCATGAGTATGGGGATGAAACCAACATGTCGACTCCGCTTGATCTGGCGTAAAAGTTACTGTTCGTGATTTACCCGGTGCGATAGTCGCTTGAGGACCTCCATCTTGTTCACCACTTATCTCAAGACCATGCCAATGCACCGTCGTAGTCTCTGGTAGCGTGTTATTGATCTCAATAGTAACAGGTTCACCACGTTTTAATTTTAATGCTGGGCCTAATAAGCTACCGTTATACCCCCAAGTAGTTGTACTTGCTGTAGCAGTAAACTGGGAAACACCTTGTTGGATATTAAGAACAATCTTTTGTTGTTTGTCTGGGCTAATTTGAGGTGGAATAGCGAGTGAAGGCGTGTTAGTTTGGGCGAATGCGAGACGGCTCCAACTTGGTAATAGTGTGACGGCGCTTAATGTTGCCCCTAATTTTAAAAATTCACGACGTTGCATAATGTATTCCTTTGAATAAAATCAATTACTCTATATTTGTCATAATTAGGTAAATAAATTTATCGATAAACTATTGAGCAATGCTAAAGTCTCCCCTTACTGGAAGGTCAAATAGAAACCACACAAAGCAACGGGTCTTTGCAAAACTTTTAACTTAATTAAGTCAAATAACAAATCTTGTGAAATCATCACATATAGGAATGTCACCACTAATGAAAAAAATGTTCGCTTTGTTCTGCACTGTTATTCTTTCTTTTGCCACGCTTTTTTCTTCTAGTGCAAAAGCACTCACTTATACTCAAGCAGAAGACTTAGCTGATTTAACCGCGGTATACCTGTTTTTAAATAATGATTGTGGTTATGAGCAGATCTCAAAACAAAAAATAGAACGAGCGCTGATTATTTTTTCACAATCTCAGCAGTGGGATGTCTCTAATTATTCAATGCTCCCAATGAGCAAGCTTAATGAAGATAGTTATCAGGATTTAAAAAATATACAAATTGCTCATAACAAAAAATGTCAACTACTAGCCCAAAAATCACTTAGCTTACTAAACTATTAATTGTATAAAAAAGCCACTCTATCAAACTGATACAGTGGCTTTTCAATTTATTATATCTGTCGATATCTTACTGTTATTGCTATTTTACTCACGTTTTCTTTTCTGCTTTCGTTCACTGTAAAACAAGGCAATAGAAGGAATACTTTGAATGATCAACATGCGCAATATATGATTCGACATCACAAAAGCCGCATCGACATTCATAGTGATCGCGGCAAATGTCATTGCTTCCATACTTCCCGGTGCCCAAGCTAATACCAGCGTTGTCCAGGGAGCCCCTGTTAAATAAGCCGCGCTCAATGCAACGATCACCGTTAAAATAACGTTGATAATGACCACCTGCACAGAGGAAAAAGCATTTTTAATTAACGAAGCAAAAGGAAAAACCACAAAATGTGCGCCAATATTCATCCCAATTAACACCATGCTGAGTTCATTTAATAGCATTGGAAAAGCAATCGGCTCACTGACAAAAGATTGTACCAATATTGCACTGCCTAATGATGTCAACATAAACGGTGCTGGAAAATGAATTCTCTGTAATAAAAGCCCAGATACTAGCCCTAACGCGACAATTAATAATAACCACATCGATGACAACAGTGTCATTTCAGGTAATGTAAACTCCGTAAGAGTTGCTTTATCTGAGCCAACAATAAATCCAGCCATAATAATCAATACGATTAAACGAATAGTATGAGAAATAACAATTTTTTGTGGTGGTGTTTTGGTATGATCTGTTAAAGCAAGAATAGCCGCCATCGCGCCAGGTACAGCACCTAACATAGCCTCTTCTTTTGTCCAACCAATATGACGATGAAACCATAAGAAACTGACAACAAATTGAATGGCTAAACAAATAACGAGGATAATCAAAAGAAGCACTAAATTATCCGCACTCCCTAAATGTACTTGGTTAAACATCAATCCAACAGAGGTGCCTAAGGTCAGTTGGATAAAAGTCAGTGTATGCTTAGGAACAGAGAGCTGCCATTTAAAACGATAAGCAATAATAACCACGACGATTGGCCCAAACATCAACGCCATCGGTAGACCAGATAATGTTAATAACCCACCAATTAGTGCACAAAACAGAATTCCCGGTAGTTTTTTTAAAAATGACATGTTGTGTTATCCAGTTTTTTTAATTATGGTATCAATCCTATCACTGGTATAAATATTTAATAAACAAATAATGATAATTTAAATATTATTTTTATTAATATTAAGAGCTAATTATGTCATTAAAAATTACTACCGCCCCGACGACGAATGAAATCAACGAAATTTATGAAGGCTTATTAACACATAACCTTCAGTATATTCAGATGGAGCAATATACGCCCTTAGCCGTTTTTAAAGAGGAAAATGGTAAAAAAATAGGTGGGATCACTGGTGATATATTAGGTAATTGGCTACGTATTCGTTATCTATGGGTTGATAAGGCCTATCGTGGTAACAATATTGGTACAGAATTACTGCAAGCAATGGAAAATACAGCTAAAAAGAAAGGTGCCAAATATGCTGAGGTGGATACTTTTAGCTTTCAAGCCCTGCCTTTTTATCAAAAGCAGGGATTTGAAATTTTTGGCACCTTAGAAAATTATCCGATTAGTGACAAAAAATATTATTTAAACAAAGTATTATAAATATTTTATACTATAAAATATTTATTTTCCTTATTCAGATGAGAACGCATAGTCGCTATCTATTATGTTAAATCCATCTACATTTAATTGTGTAAATACTTGATCTTCCATTAATTCAACAATATCAGCATATTTTATATTATCTTCTTTTAAATTACCCTTATTTATATTATCTTCATCTAGTTCTTTTTCATCCTGAATATAAGTTAAATTATATATTCCTTTCCCTATTAATTTACCTCGTTCTATCTCTTTCAGAAGAGGAGTTAAAGTATATATTTCGTTCGATTCTAATTTACCTAGTTCTAACCCTTTCAGAATAGAAATTAAAGTATATATTTCGTCCCATTCTAATTTATCTAGTTCTATCCCTTTCAGAATAGAACTTAAATTATATATTTCTTTTGATTCTAATTTACCTAGTTCCATCCCTTTCAGAATAGAACTTAAATTATATATTTCTTTCCATTCTAATTTATCTAGTTCCATCGTTTTCAGAATAGAAATTAAAGTATATATTTCGTCCCATTCTAATTTACCTAGTTCCATCTCTTTCAGAATAGAAATTAAATTATATATTTCTTTCCATTCTAAATTACCCAGTTCCATCTCTTTCAGAATAGAAATTAAAGTATATGTTTCTTTTCCTCCTAATTTATCTTTTTCTATTTGTTCCAGAATAGAAGTTAAATCAGATATTTCATCGCCTTTAACATATTTATTTAATTTTCCCTGAATAATTTCACTTACTTCAGAAAGATTACGTTCAGAATCTAACTTGACATTATTAGTACTATTAACTCCATCAAGATCATCATCATCCCACTCAAAATCCCCCACAAAATAAGCGACATTATCATCTGTACTTTTATCCATTATTATTTCTTCACCACCATAAAACTTATTTATATATTCTTCAATCCAAATATTTTGCACTTTATTAAGTGAATACTTATATACGCAATCAATATTCGCTTCATTAAGAATTTCACCCATTATACTTTCTTCATAAAGAATTTTATTCATTATTTCCCGTAACTGTACTGGAAATTCTTCTTTAAGCTGCTCTACCTCTACCATAAGAGGAAGATTATATTTTGAAACACAGACTAGAAAATTTATTTTAGACAGAAATTTTTCTTTCTCCTTATTACTTGAAAAATTAGCTAGTATTCTTTCATTGCTATTTTTAAATCGAGTTTCATTATCATACCTTACCAACACTTCATTAAATATTTTTATAACATCTTCTTTTTTTATTCTTTCAACTCTTTCCTTAATAATATTTTTAAATTCATCCGCCAGACGATTATAATCTGTATTTGATGAATTTCGGCAAAAGGCCTCCGCTCGTTGCAACTCATTTAAATAATTGAAAAAACTATATCTATCTTTAAAACTTGAATTTTCATTCTCTATTAAAGAGAGAAAATGGTTTAGGTTATGATATTCAGCTGTAATTGTAGCTATCTCAGCTTTTTCCTTATCTACTGTATCTTTTTTTATTAGTTTATTATTAAACTCATCTATCTTACACTTTAAATCTTTCACCTTAATCTTTAAATCAGTAAGTGTTTCAGTATATCTATTTAAATTTCCATCTCTATTACTTATTCCCATTCTACCGGTTTGGCTAATTGCAAAAAACATTGTAAATCGTTCCATCATATGAATAACTTTTTTTATAAAACTGGGCTTAGCCGTTGTATTAGAAATATCCTTTATTTTCTTTGCAATAGTTACATAACATGATCCTAAATAATCTTTCTTAGTAGATAAGACTATTCCCTTATCAAATACATCAACACCATTAACTCTATTCATTTTATTGCCCTTACATTAACAAATTAACTGTTTATTTTATTCTTTTTATCAATTTATACTTACAAAAATAACACAGTAGTAATTAATTAATCATTTACAATAAAAATCACATTTAATTTAAAATAGAAATAAAAAAAGATATCAAAAATGATATCTTTTTTTAGTTTAATGATTTGTATTCCGCTGTAATTTAAAAAATAACTTATCGTTTAATCATTCTTTTAAATCGTTATACACTGTTGCTCTTGAAACACCGAGGTATTGCGCAGTAATCTCCATTGCTTTGCGAAGTGAAAGATAACCTTCATCCTGTAAACACAATAGCAATTCGCGTCGTTGATGCGGTTTCAATGCTCTTGGTGTCACTGAATAAGTTGCAGAAAATTCATCAATACGTTTTTTCAACGAATCTTCTGTTACTGAGCTAAAAGTTTCAATGATATGATTTCCCTCTTCAAGAGTCGAAAATTGATTTAATACCATTTGTAAACCTTTAATCATCGATATATCAATATTTAAACATAAAGCAGCAACATAATTGCCTTGTTTATCTTTAATACCAATCGATGTACTTTTAGCTGTTCTACCATCAGGAAACTGATTAGGATAGTTTGCAACAATTTGTGGAAAATCAGACGATTCAATCCTTGCCATACCTAGCTCAGTTGCTCTATCTCCCACTTTTCGACCTGATAGATTATTTTCAATAACCATAATGGTATTTTCACTATCGGTCAGATCATGAAGTACAACTTCACAAAAAGGCGATAATGTTTTACCAATGCCCTGTGCAATATATTTTAGTTGTTCTACCAGCCACTCTTGGTCTGCAGTTTTGTGTGACATAACGATCCTACAATAGCTAAAACGTAAATGATTTATACAATTTTAACCGATTTATTCAAATAATTAATCGTTATCTATCGGAAAATCTGACTTTGCCTGATTTAAAATAGCTTTAGCCATCCATTGGGTCATATCAATGACCTGCTGATCATCCATTTTCCAGATATCTTTCATTACTAAAAAAACTTCAGAACCATAAATAAGTGAGAAAGCTTTTATCACTTTATCCCACATTTCTTGCGGATAATGCGCTTTTAATGGTTCGATGACTTTAAGTAAGATCTCTTTACGATGACCACGAATAAATCGTTTTTCTGTATATTCGCTTGATTGCCGCTCTTTAGCCCACTGCTGTAATGAAACCTGCAATGCGCCACGCAACGCCCCTTCATGTTTAAACATTTGTGGATAAGCAAGATTGAGCAACGCAGTAATACGCTGTTGTGTATTATCTTCTGGAGTGGGCTGCCATGCAATGATCGGTGCTAAACTTGCATCAACAGTAGCACTAATTAAATCACTTTGAGTGGGAAAATAGCGATACGCCGTTGCCCTTGAAACACCAGCATGTGCTGCAAGCTCTGATACGGTAGGTAACATCCCTTGTTCAAAAAGTTGCAATGCCGTTGTCACCAATAATTGGTAGGTTCTTTTTCGAGTACCTGACATTGTATCTATTTCATTACGACTAAAACTCATAAAAATTCCTTCGCTATTACTCCACTTTTCGTGGCTACTATACTGATTTTAAGAACTATTCTTAATACGATTAAAGTTTACTTTAGGCGATTGAGTGTACCTAAGCGACATTTAAAAGAGAAAAAATAAAAATAATGAGACATGGGTCTCAAAATAATGCTATTATAAATGAAACTCAAGTCTCATTGTGATTATAATCTACACGTCAATAATCATAAAAGGTAAGGGAAGGCTTATGAAACAGTATGCTGGCTTCATTTATATTGCGACTACGCTTGATACTAAAAGCGCTGAAATTTTTTATGTCAGTGAATTAATAAAAAAAGCAGGCCTTCCTGTCAAAACCGTAGATTTGACAACCAAACCTACAGCATTAGAAAGAGAAGCCGACGTCACAGCTGCACAAGTTGCTAGTTACCATCCAGATGGAAAAAACGCCGTGTTTTGCGGTGACCGTGGAAAAGCTATCGCAGCAATGTCCGTCGCTTTTGAACGTTATTTAACCCACTGTGACGATGTCCTCGCTATTTTAGGATTAGGCGGCTCAGGGGGAACGGCATTGATTACACCAGCAATGCAATCTTTGCCCATTGGCGTACCTAAATTGATGGTATCGACTATGGCTTCCGGTGATATCTCCGGATATATCGGCGCTAGCGATATTTCAATGATGTACTCCGTAACAGATGTATCCGGCTTAAACCGTATCTCTCGTAAGGTATTGAGAAATGCGGCCAACCAAATTGCCGGCGCTGTTTATTTTTACCAAGAAGAAAATAGTGTTGATAAACCGGCTGTTGCATTAACGATGTTTGGTGTAACTACGCCTTGTATTCAACAACTAACTAAAAAACTTGAAAATAATTATGACTGTTTAGTTTTCCATGCGACGGGGAGTGGCGGTAAAGCCATGGAAAAACTGATAGACAGCCACTTACTTCATAGTGTTCTGGATCTAACAACAACCGAAGTATGTGATTATTTATTTGAGGGTGTCCTTGCTTGTGATGAAGATCGTTTTGGTGCCATCGCCCGCACTAAAACACCTTGTATCGTCTCTTGTGGCGCGTTGGATATGGTGAACTTTGGTCGCCCTGCTACCGTTCCTGAGAAATATAAAGATCGTCATTTCTATCACCATAATTCGCAAGTCACCTTAATGCGCACAACACCAAGGGAAAATTGTCAAATGGGGATCTGGATCGCTGAAAAATTGAATCAGTGTGAAGGCCCACTGACGTTTATTTTTCCACAGGGCGGTTTTTCTGCTTTAGATATTGAAGGGGGACCATTCTGGGATCCTCAAGCAAACCAAGCATTTTTTGATGCATTTATAACAACATTTAAAGAGACCGAGACTCGTCAATTAGTCATCAGTCCATATCACATAAATTCTGCTGAATTTAATCAGCAAGTTTATGATTTACACCAGGAACTTATTTGTTAACCACGGAGAAAGAAGTATGACTTATTCACGTGAAGTGTTACTCAAAAAATTTAATGACATGATCGCACGTAAAGAGCCTATTATTGGTGGCGGTGCGGGAACAGGCCTTTCCGCAAAATGCGAAGAAGCAGGCGGTATCGATCTGATTGTTATCTATAATTCAGGTCGTTATCGTATGGCGGGTCGTGGCTCTCTGGCAGGATTATTAGCCTATGGCAATGCCAATGAAATTGTTATGGATATGGCAAAAGAAGTATTGCCTGTTGTAAAACAGACACCTGTACTTGCCGGGGTTAATGGTACAGATCCATTCTGCAATTTTGATAAGTTTTTAGATGACGTTAAAGCCATCGGTTTTGCTGGCGTACAAAACTTCCCAACCGTTGGTTTAATTGATGGTAACTTCCGCGCTAATCTAGAAGAAACGGGTATGGGTTATGCTCTTGAAGTAGAGATGATCCGTAAAGCACATGAAAAAGGCTTACTCACAACACCTTATGTTTTTAGTCGTGAAGATGCCATTGCAATGACACAAGCTGGTGCAGATATTATTGTTCCTCATATGGGTTTAACCACTGGTGGCAATATTGGTGCAGAAACAGCCGTTACTTTAGATGATTGTGTCGCCCTTATTAACGATTGGGCAAAAGCAGCAAAATCCGTACGCTCTGACGTGATTGTACTTTGTCATGGTGGCCCTATAGCAACACCAAAAGATGCGCAATATATCCTTGATAACTGTCCTGATTGCCATGGTTTTTATGGCGCAAGTTCAATGGAACGTTTACCAACAGAAGTCGCTTTAACTGCAACAACAAAAGAGTTTAAAAATATTAAACGCTAATCTCAAATCATCAAGTTTGCCTAAGCGTTGATCCTATTGCCCACATCATGTGGGCAATATTTTATTTGCAAGAAACCTAACTGATTACACCAGTTTTGCGATTAATGTATTTAAATCCCCTGCTAAAAAATCAACGGGGGGAATTTCAATCACAGTATAGGCACCCGCTTGTTGTTTCATACTTGCTCTGGCTGCAGAAACCATAAATTGAGATGTTAATGCTGGATTATTAATATGCATAGCATATTCAAATAATTGATTGTGTGTTTTGCCTGACACCCCTTTATGGGTCATTTGTACTCCGTGACCAACATCTTTTAAGCTATCAACACTATCAACTTGTTTAATATGTGTTTCATCAGATGAGAAATAGCTGTCGGCCTTAATGGCTTGCTCAACCTGTGCAAAGTTAGCACCCGCTTCTAATTCAACATAAACCATACGCCGATGAACACCAGTACCTAATGGAATAGTCATTGATAGTGCATCTCTTACACCATCAATAGCTTTAGCGGCAACACTATGCCCCATACTCATACCGGGACCAAAATTAGTGTAGGTAATACCTTTAGGTGCCATAGCTAACATTAAGGTACGAATAATAGAGTCTGAACCCGGATCCCAACCCGCTGAAATCACTGCAACACGGTTATGCTTTTTCGCCACCTCATCCAGTTCTGTTTTTAATGCAACGATATCACTGTGGACATCAAAACTATCAACGGTATTAATACCTAAGCTCAATATCGATTTAGCCAAATCTTTAATGGCTCTCGTTGGTGAACATAATAAAGCAACATCCACCTTACCTAAGCTTTTAATATCATTTGTTACCGTTATATTTCGCAGTTCATCTGGAATATTTTGACTATCACGGCGAACCACCCCCACTAACTCAAAATCAGGTGCTGCAAGTACTGCATCTAGTGCAAAGCGCCCAATATTGCCATAGCCCACAATAGCGACTTTTATTTTAGTATTCATTTATTTCCCTGTTCTCGTTGTTAATCATTATTGAATGATAATAATGTTTAATAATCAACGAATAAACCATATAAAAAGTTTTTTTGCTACTGGTTCATCAATTTAGCTATTCCCTTATTCATAAAGCATGTAAAATCGCTCCACTTTCCTCTGATTATATTTACAACACTATTTCACTCGTTTTTAAGAAGGTTTTCAATGCATCAATCTGATGTAGCGGATCGATCACTTTTTTCCCTTAGCTGGCCTATTTTTATTGATATTTTTCTTCATCTTGCCACGCTATTGATTAACACTTACATGATAAGTCATGTCTCTACTGCCTATTTAGCTGCAATGGGCGTAGGTAACCAAGTTTTTGATCTTTTTATCACCATATTTAACTTTATTAGCGTGGGATGTAGCGTTGTTATTGCTCAATATTTAGGCGCCGGTAAGCGCGATAAAGCCAGTCAAGCTATTCATATTTCTATCGCCTTTAACTTTTTGCTGGGCTTTAGTAGTGCCATTATTATTCTCTTTTTTGGCTACAACATTCTAAATGTAATGAATACGCCAGAGCATTTAGTACAAGATGGCTATAACTATCTCCATATTTTGGGGATTTGTCTTATTCCTGAAGCAATTTCAATTATCTTAGCAGCCTGTTTGCGGGTTTATGGTAAATCGAAAGCGGCGATGTATGTGACGTTAATTGCCAATATTGTCACTGTTATCGGCAATATGATTGTACTATATGGTTTCTTTGGGCTTCCACAATACGGTTTAGTGGGTGTTGCATGGTCAACAGTTGTCGGTCGTATTATTGCCGTTGTCTTATTATGTGGTCTTTTATTCTATGGATTAAGAATTAAATTCGATATAAGACTATTAGTGATTTGGTCTAAAAATATGTTAGCCAAAATTCTACATATTGGTTTACCTGCTGCAGGTGAAAACCTAGTGTGGATTTTACATTATATGACCGCCTCTGCCTTTATAGGCTTAATGGGAGAAGTTCCTCTCGCCGCACAAACACTCTATTTCCAACTATCATTATTCTTAATGTTATTTGGCATTGCGATTAGCATTGGTAATGAAATATTAGTCGGTCATTTAGTTGGTGCAAAACGATTTGATGATGCATTTACACGGGGTTTTAAAAGCCTAAAAGCAGGTGTGCTATTTACTATTGGCGTGGTGATTATTTATTGGTTTATGCGTGATCCTATTTTGTATTCTATCACCGAAGATCAACGCATTATCGACCAACTGTTGCCTTTATTTATTTTATCGGTCTTTTTGGAGCCTGGGCGTACATTTAATATTGTTATGGTTAATGCGTTACGTGCAGCCGGAGATGCCAAATTCCCACTCATTACAGCCGTTTGTTTTATGTGGGGAGTTGCTATTCCTATTGGCTATTTCCTTGGTATAAAAATGGAAATGGGTTTAATTGGGATTTGGATAGGTTTTCTTTGCGATGAGTGGCTACGAGGCTTAACAAATGCATGGCGTTGGCGCTCTCGTAAATGGCAAGCTAAGCGCTTAGATATTTGATGCTCTTTCAAGGCCTAATAATATTATTAGGCCTTGAGAAACTAGCTATAAATAAGTTAACTTGCTACATTATTCATTAATGATTTTAAATTTATTTAAGCTTTATAATTCATGCTTATCATTTTATTTATCGCCATTTTTTACAAGATTTTTATCTTTAGCCAGTGAACGACTAACCGTCTCATTTATACTATTTG
>NZ_CAWPAV010000146.1:0-10017 GCF_963885725.1 Proteus sp. G4380 | reverse complement strand
ATTAAATCTATATAAAAGAGTACTTCTACTTGTTAGCATAAAAATATTTTTCGATTTCATAAAAATATTGCTTATATCAGTTAAGTAAATAACTTGTTCGATGGTATACTCTCCTCATATCTTATTCTAAATGGTCTAGTAAACACTTAATTCTGTTTGCGGAGTGAAAATGTCAAACTAGGCTGTTTTAGAGTTAATCCGCAATAGATTCATAAAATTTAATACTATGGTGCAGTTTTATTCCCCTAAAAAACGTCCTGCTAAAAAACAGGTAAAAAACTTGGCGGTAACCGCTAATGCATTGGATGCTAACGGTCAAGGTATTGCTCATGCTGAGGGCAAAACCATTTTTGTTAAAGGATTACTTCCACAAGAAACTGCACGCATTCGTTTGACCGAAGAAAAACGCCAGTTTGCCAAGGGAGAAGTGATCACACGGTTAACCACAAACCCAGAAAGAGTGACACCACCCTGTCAGTACTATCAACATTGTGGTGGGTGCCAGCAACAACATGTGCCTATTGATTGGCAACGTACCACTAAAGCTGAGGTTTTATCACATCTTATTAAACGTGAAACTAATGTGGTCATTTCAGCACAGCCTGTTATTGCCGGTGCGGAGTATGGCTATCGGCGCCGAGCAAGATTAGGGTTACGTTATCACCCTAAAAAGGGTTTGGTAATGGGATTTCGCCAAGCACTCTCTAATGACTTAGTGATGGTCACCCAATGCCCAGTATTAAAACCACAACTTAATGTACTGTTATTGCCACTGTGGCAGTGTTTAAAGCAACTCTCTGTCGTGCGTGATTTAGGTCATGTGGAATTAGTGTTAGCAGATAATGGGCCATTAGTGATTTTGCGTCATTTATCACCGCTATCTGAGGGTGATAAGCAATTGTTAGATGATTTTTCTCATCACGCTCAAGTGATGATATATCTGGCGGGTGATAATGGTGAGATCGCACAATTAACAACGATTGAGAAGGAACCCTTCTATCAGATAGAGGGTCTAAAATTACACTTTGCACCAACGGATTTTATTCAAGTTAATGATGAAATAAATCATAAGATGGTTGCTCAAGCGATAGCATGGCTCGATTTATCGCCAAACGATCGCGTACTAGACTTGTTTTGTGGCATGGGTAACTTCACATTACCTATGGCAAAGCGTGTTGATAAAGTCGTTGGTGTCGAAGGTGTTCCTGCACTGGTGGCAATGGCGAAAAAAAATGCTGAACTTAATCAATTAGATAATGTTCAGTTTTGGCATGCTGATTTATCCGCCGATTTTTCTGCTATGCCTTGGGCACAGGAAGGATTTAATAAAGTTCTGCTAGATCCCGCAAGAGCGGGAGCTGCACAAGTGATGTCACATATTGTGACGTTATCCGCAGAAAAAATTGTGTATGTTTCCTGTAATCCGACCACGTTAGCCAGAGATAGTAAGATATTATTAGATTCCGGATATCAGCTAACCCAGTTAAGAATGTTGGATATGTTTCCACAAACAGGGCATCTGGAATCAATGGCATTGTTTATTCGCAAATAAACAGATAGCCACTCAATAAGTCGCAGATAAGATTTATATCGAGTAGGGAGAGAATATGGTTGCAGTTAGAAGTGCTCACTTAACACCTGCAGGGGAGTTTGCCGTTGATAAATGGGTTAATAGCTTGAATTTAACTCATGCGAATGCGGGGAGTGAAATCATGCAAACCTGGGAATACTGTCATCGTACTGTTCTGGGCCGTGAAGATGCGCAACTGTTGCTATGGCGCGGTGTTGAGATGGTTGAACTTCTTTCGACACTCAGTATGGATAAAGATAGCATGAGGGCAGCACTTCTCTTCCCACTTGCTGAAGAAGATCTTATTAACCAGGAAGTTATCACTGAACATTTTGGTGAGGCGATATGGAATTTAGTGCGTGGCGTAATGGAGATGGATGCTATTCGCCAGCTTAAAGCGACACATACCAACGAAACTAGCTCAGTACAAGTCGATAATGTACGCCGTATGTTATTGTCTATGGTAGAAGATTTTCGTTGTGTAGTTATTAAACTCGCAGAGCGGATTGCCCATTTACGTGAAGTGAAAGATGCCACTGAGGATGAACGAGTCTTAGCGGCAAAAGAGTGTTTTAATATCTATGCACCATTAGCCAATCGATTGGGGATTGGACAATTAAAATGGGAGCTTGAAGATTTCTGTTTCCGTTATCTTCATCCTGATGAATATAAGCAAATTGCAAATTTACTGCATGAACGCCGTATTGATCGCGAACAGTATATTGATAATTTCGTCAGTACGGTGCGTGGTTATATGCAGCAAGAGAATATTGAAGTCGATATCTACGGACGTCCCAAGCACATCTATAGTATTTGGCGAAAAATGAAGAAAAAAAATCTCGCCTTTGATGAGCTATTTGATGTTCGTGCGGTACGTATTGTTGTCGAACGCCTACAAGATTGTTATGCCGCTTTAGGTATTGTACATACTCATTTTCGTCATTTACCCGATGAATTTGATGATTATGTTGCCAATCCAAAACCAAATGGTTACCAATCTATTCATACGGTAGTACTTGGCCCTGAAGGTAAAACCGTTGAGATCCAAATACGTACTCGTCAGATGCATGAAGATGCTGAATTAGGTGTTGCAGCGCATTGGAAATATAAAGAAGGTGCTACTGGTGCAACAACCAAAGGCGGGACGGGAAGTTATGAAAATCGTATTGCGTGGTTACGTAAATTAATTGCATGGCAAGAAGAGATGGCTGATTCTGGTGAAATGCTAGATGAAGTACGTAGCCAAGTATTTGATGATCGCGTCTATGTCTTTACGCCAAAAGGGGATGTGATTGATTTACCTGCAGGCTCGACACCATTAGATTTTGCTTATCATATTCATAGTGATGTTGGTCATCGCTGTATTGGTGCTAAAATCGGCGGGCGCATCGTTCCATTTAGCTATCAGCTACAAATGGGCGATCAAATTGAAATTATTACTCAAAAACACCCTAATCCAAGCCGAGATTGGCTAAATCCTAATCTTGGTTATGTGACAACCAGTCGTGGTAGAGCAAAGATCCACAACTGGTTCCGTAAACAAGATCGCGATAAAAATATTATTGCAGGCCGCCAAATCTTAGATAATGAATTAGCGCCGCTTGATATTAATATGAAAGAAGCAGAAAAACTGCTGATTGCTCGTTATAACGTCCATAGTCTTGATGAAGTGCTGGCAGGTATAGGCGTTGGTGATATCCGTATCAATCAATTAGTCAATTTCTTACAAAGTAAGCTGAATAAAGCCACAGCGGAAGATGAAGACAAAGAGGCGTTACGCTCATTAGAAAATAAAACGGCTACACCAAAAACAACCACGTCAGGTGGTGGCAGTATTGTGGTCGAGGGTGTCGGGAACTTAATGCATCATATCGCACGTTGTTGCCAACCTATTCCTGGCGATAATATCGTTGGATTTATTACCAAAGGACGTGGTATTTCAATTCACCGTGCAGATTGTGATCAATTAGCTGAGTTACTTTCTCACGCACCAGAGCGTATTGTCGATGCGGTGTGGGGTGAGAATTACTCAAGTGGTTATTCATTAGTGGTGCGGGTTGTGGCTAATGATCGCAGTGGTTTATTACGCGATATCACCACTATTTTAGCTAATGAAAAAGTGAATGTGCTGGGAGTTAGTAGCCGCAGTGATGTGAAGCAACAAATAGCGACCATTGATATGAATATTGAGATTTATAATCTCCAAGTATTAGGGCGTATTTTAGCGAAACTCAATCAATTACCTGATGTCATAGAAGCCAAACGCTTTTCTCATTAAGACATTGGTCACCTTAACGGATAAAATGCCAAGCACAATGTGTCTTGGCATTTTTTTACGAAATTTTGTTAACTCGACATAACGATCACTTTTATATACAAGGCCAGATAATGTCAGAAAACCGTGAAATTTTACGTTTATTAGCCATTATGGCGCAATTACGTGATCCTCAAACAGGCTGTGAGTGGGATAGGGTACAAACCTTTGACACCATAGCCCCCTATACATTAGAAGAAACCTATGAAGTACTGGATGCTATTGCCCGCAAAGATTTTAGCGCACTTAAAGAGGAGTTAGGGGACTTACTCTATCAGGTCGTTTTTTATGCCAGAATGGCGCAAGAACAGCAATTATTTGATTTTAATGATGTCTGTGAAGCTATCAGCAATAAATTAGAACGTCGTCATCCACATATTTTTGCTACAGAAAATGAAAATAATTTAGCGACTGAAAAGCATTGTTGGGAAAAAATCAAGGCTCAAGAGCGTGAAGCGAAAGCACAATATTCATTACTTGATGATATTCCTGCTACTTTACCGGCACTGATGAAAGCAGAGAAAATGCAAAAGCGCTGTGCCTCCGTTGGCTTTGATTGGCACGAGCTTTCTCCTGTATTAGATAAAGTGTATGAAGAAATAGATGAAGTGATGGCAGAAGTGAAAAAAGCCCCTAGAGATGATCAACGTATTGAGGATGAGTTGGGGGATTTGCTTTTTTCTGTGGTTAATTTATCGCACCATTTAAAACAAAAGCCAGAGCAGGCACTTAATCGAGCTTGTCGTAAATTTGAGCAACGGTTTAGGTTTGTTGAAAAAATGCTCACAGAGCAGGGTATAAACATAGAAAATGCTTCATTAGAAGAGATGGAGATCAGTTGGCAAAAAGCGAAGGAAAAAGAAATTGAGTGAAGAATGACTCATCATTATTTGTTTTTGTGACATTAAGTGCGAAAAATAATAGATGAAATCTTATTGTTTTTGCTCACTTTTTATAAAAAATTATAAAAGGCGAAATTATAAAAGGTAATTTCGCTTTTTTTATTTTAGGTGGCTTTAAATATCGTTGTTGCATTTGATTTGCTAAAAAGTGTGATTAACCTCAAAAAAATTAAAAGCATGATCATAAGCAAAAGATATGTCACGAAACCTGCTACACTTTATATCGTGAAAAAAATAAAGCATCTATTCTCTAAAAGTGATATCTTAGCTGAAAGGATTAAGCTAAAATGCTTGAGAAATATTTTCACGGGTTTAGTTGATTGAATTTTTACTGTTTTTTCGTGTTTAAACGGATAAGTAATGTGATGAAAAAGAACTTTATACAACTAAGAATGTTTGTAGCGAAAATAAGGTTCGGGTATACTGTGTTCCCGTCCAGTTATATCCATCATCCAAATACACCTAAACTTTCAGGTTCAGCATGAAAACGAATTATATTTTTGTGACCGGCGGGGTCGTATCCTCTCTGGGTAAAGGCATTGCCGCAGCCTCTTTAGCGGCTATACTAGAAGCCCGTGGACTCAATGTCACCATGATGAAGTTAGATCCGTATATTAACGTCGATCCAGGTACAATGAGCCCAATTCAACACGGAGAAGTCTTCGTCACTGACGATGGAGCTGAAACTGATCTTGACTTAGGCCATTACGAGCGCTTTATTCGCACGAAAATGACGCGTCGTAATAACTTTACGACCGGCCGTGTATACTCAGAAGTGCTACGCAAAGAGCGTCGTGGTGACTATCTTGGTGCTACTATCCAAGTTATTCCTCATATCACTAATGAAATCAAAGAACGCATCATCCGTGGCGGTGAAGGTCATGATGTCGTGTTAGTTGAAGTTGGTGGTACTGTCGGTGATATCGAATCACTTCCTTTCTTAGAAGCTATCCGTCAAATGGCGGCAGAAGTAGGGCGTGAGCATACTTTCTATCTGCACTTAACATTAGTGCCTTATTTAGCGGCTTCGGGTGAAGTAAAAACCAAACCAACGCAACACTCTGTAAAAGAGTTACTCTCGATTGGTATTCAACCAGATGCATTAATTTGTCGCTCAGATCGCGTTATTCCAGCTAATGAACGCGCCAAAATTGCACTGTTTTGTAATGTTCCCGAGAAAGCGGTTATCTCATTAAAAGATGTCGATTCCATTTATAAAATCCCTGCACTCTTGAAATCGCAAGGATTAGATGATTATATCTGTAAACGATTCAGCTTAGATTGCCCAGTGGCAAATCTGTCTGAATGGGAACAGGTTATCTACGAAGAAGCCAACCCTGAAGGCGAAGTTACCATTGGTATGGTTGGTAAATATGTTGAATTACCAGATGCCTATAAATCAGTGATTGAAGCATTAAAACATGGTGGTTTCAAAAGCCGTGTTGCGGTAAATATCAAATTAATTGATTCTCAAGATGTGGAAACTCGTGGTGTAGAAATCCTAAAAGGGTTAGATGCAATCTTAGTTCCAGGTGGTTTTGGTGAACGTGGTGTTGAGGGCAAAATTATGGCAGCTCGATATGCACGTGAAAATAAAATCCCTTATTTAGGCATCTGTTTAGGTATGCAGGTGGCTATGATTGAATTTGCACGCAATGTTGCCAATATGGAAGATGCTAACTCCACAGAGTTTGCACCTGATTGTAAATACCCAGTTATTGCGCTTATTACTGAATGGCGTGATGAGAATGGCAATCTTGAAGTGCGTACAGAAAATAGTGACTTAGGTGGAACAATGCGCCTTGGTGCACAACCTTGTCATTTAAGTGGCGATAGTTTAGTGCGTACTCTGTATGGTAAAAATACCATTACAGAGCGTCATCGTCATCGTTATGAAGTGAATAATCTACTGTTAAAACGTATCGAAGATGCGGGTTTACGTATTGCAGGTCGTTCAGTTGATAACAAGCTGGTGGAAATTATTGAAAATCCAAATCATCCTTGGTTTGTTGCTTGTCAATTCCACCCTGAGTTTACCTCAACGCCACGTGACGGCCATCCGTTATTTGCTGGCTTTGTGAAAGCAGCCTTTGACTACCAAAAAGGCTTGCTAAAATAGGATATGTGAGAAGAGAGCGCGTATCTCTCTTCTCGGAAATTTAACTTGTACAGAGGAAAACCGTATGTCCAAAATCGTTAAAGTACTTGGTCGTGAAATTATCGATTCTCGTGGCAACCCAACAGTTGAAGCTGAAGTTCACTTAGAAGGTGGTTTTGTTGGTATGGCGGCGGCTCCATCAGGCGCATCAACAGGTTCTCGTGAAGCTTTAGAATTACGTGATGGCGATAAGTCACGTTTCTTAGGTAAAGGTGTTCTGAAAGCGGTTGAAGCTGTTAATGGACCAATCGCTAAAGCTCTTTTGGGTCAAGATGCTAAAGACCAAGCTAATATCGATAAAATCATGATCGATTTAGATGGTACTGAAAACAAATCAAACTTTGGTGCAAACGCAATCCTAGCTGTTTCTTTAGCAAACGCAAAAGCAGCTGCTGCAGCGAAAGGTATGCCTTTGTATGAGCATATTTCTGATCTGAACGGTACTCACGGTCAATACTCAATGCCTTTACCAATGATGAATATCATCAATGGTGGTGAGCATGCTGATAACAACGTTGATATCCAAGAGTTTATGATCCAACCTGTTGGCGCTCCTACTCTGAAAGAAGCGGTTCGTATGGGTTCTGAAATCTTCCATCACTTAGCAAAAGTGCTGAAAGCAAAAGGCATGAACACTGCGGTAGGTGATGAAGGTGGTTATGCGCCAAACTTAGAATCTAATGCGGCTGCATTAGCGGCTATCAAAGAAGCAGTAGAAGCTGCGGGTTATGTTTTAGGTAAAGATGTAACTCTGGCTATGGACTGTGCTGCATCTGAATTCTATAACAATGAGACTGGTAACTACGAACTGAAAGGCGAAGGTAAAACTTTCACTTCACAAGAATTCACTCATTACTTAGAAGAGCTGACTAAACAGTATCCAATCGTTTCTATCGAAGATGGCTTAAACGAATCTGACTGGGATGGTTTCGCATACCAAACTAAAGTACTTGGTGACAAAATCCAACTGGTTGGTGACGACCTGTTTGTAACTAATACTAAGATCCTAAAAGAAGGTATCGATAAAGGTATTGCTAACTCTATCCTGATCAAATTCAACCAAATCGGTTCACTGACAGAAACGTTAGCTGCTATCAAAATGGCGAAAGACGCAGGTTATACTGCTATCATCTCTCACCGCTCTGGTGAAACAGAAGATGCAACTATCGCTGATTTAGCAGTAGGTACTGCAGCAGGCCAAATCAAAACAGGTTCTATGAGCCGTTCTGACCGTGTTGCTAAATATAACCAGCTGATCCGTATCGAAGAAGCATTAGGTAGCAAAGCACCTTTCAATGGTCTGAAAGAAGTTAAAGGCCAAGCATAATCGTAATTTCGATTAGAAAGATTTATTAATTTTAAATGGGTGAATGTATTGTTCACCCATTTTTTTTGGCGCTAGATAGGGAAAGTAGGATATTTACACTAGAACAATGGAATAAAAAGTGTGATGCGTAAGAGAAAATAGTGTTCAATTTTTACTCTTTTATTAATAAATCGGTTAATTCTCGTGGATCAGATCCCAATTATAACTTTTGCACATTTTCAATGGAGTGAAATGTTTTTATATTTCACATATAACCTATTTCGTTAACAATTATGGCTTAGTGAACTTAATGTTCACGTCAGCTAATGTGGAGTATTATCATGGATGCGTCCAATTTAGCCCCATCGGCGAAATCAAGCCCGATAAACAAACGAGGGTTAATTATTTTAGCAATCGACGTTGTACTACTGCTGTTATTGCTAGAATTTTTACCCTACGATCCAAAAGCTAATGCAGGTTTAGCGTTAATGGTGTTTGTGGGTGTGTTATGGCTGACAGAAGCTATTCACGTAACTATTACAGCGTTGTTTATTCCAATCCTTGCGGTAGTGCTCGGGTTAATGAACACCAATGAATCGCTAAAATCTTTTGCTAATCCGATTATTTTCTTATTCTTCGGAGGATTTGCATTAGCAACAGCGCTTCATATTCAAGGATTAGATCGCTTAATCGCTAACCGCTTATTGATGATTGCTAAAGGCAAGCTCTCCATTGCTGTCTTGTTACTTTTTGGGGTAACGGCATTACTCTCAATGTGGATCAGTAACACGGCAACTGCGGCAATGATGTTACCGTTAGTGTTAGGCATTTTATCTAACTTAGATATTCGTTCAGAACGTAATACTTTCGTCTTCGTACTATTAGGTGTTGCTTATAGTGCCAGTATCGGTGGTTTAGGTACGTTGGTGGGTAGCCCGCCAAATGCAATTGCTGCTGCTCAACTAAATTTAGATTTTATTACTTGGATGAAGTACGGTGTTCCAATCATGTTAGTGCTATTGCCTATCATGTTTATTGTGATGTATCTGATGCTACGTCCTAACCTAAAACATAAGTTTGATCTGAAATTAGAAGTGTTAGAGTGGAATAACAAACGTGTTATTACCATGATTATCTTCTTAGTAACGGTATTTTGCTGGATCTTTAGCTCCTTTATCAGTAGCGCTTTCGGTGGTGTGAAAGATTTAGATACCGTCATTGCAGTCAGTGCCGCTATTGTCATCGGGGTGACGGGTGTAGCAAGTTGGAGCCAAATTCAGGAAAATACAGAGTGGGGCGTATTAATGCTGTTTGGTGGTGGTTTAACACTGAGCGCAATTTTACAATCTTCTGGTGCAAGTTTGGTTATGGCTGATTTTATGAAAGATACTTTTGGTAACAGCCATTGGTTTGTCATTATTCTTGCTGTAACAACCTTTATTATTGTTTTAACTGAATTCACCAGTAATACCGCCAGCGCTGCGTTACTTGTTCCTATCTTTGCAACGGTGGCACAAGCTTTAGGCATGCCTGTTATGGCGTTAACGATGATTATTGGTATCGGTGCATCATGTGCCTTTATGTTACCAGTGGCAACGCCACCCAATGCTATTGTATTTGGCTCCGGATATATTAAACAGACAGAGATGGTACGTGTAGGTGGGGTACTTAACCTTGTGTGTATCTTAGTTATCTCTCTCTTTGCTTGGTTCTTCTGGTTATAATTACAATTACTAATTAATAAATAAAAGGTATCTATAAAAATAG
>NZ_CAWPAV010000145.1:0-6642 GCF_963885725.1 Proteus sp. G4380 | reverse complement strand
ATTATTTCTTATGCCAATAGGGCTACATGTCTGCGTAATAAAATGTAAAAATTAAAAAGAATTGTAATCAATATTGAATATGAATGACTTTAATTATATATAGATATAAAGGTGGTTAGTGATGCGGGGGCTTTCATGAAACAAATAATTATTATTGCAGGAGGAATTATATCATTGACTATTATGATTGCTATTTTTGTTGCAATCCTAGTTGTTTCTGTATTTAAAGAAGATACCGTTGCTGCTTGGAATAATAGCCGTAATGTTATTGAAAACTCCTCAACACAAATCAACGATATGTTTTCTTTTGTCAAAGGTAAGCGTGATGATGTCATGGCACGTTATCAATCATTAGAAAACAGTGAAAGTTGTAATCAACTCGTGTCTAAATTAGACAGTGTTGAAAAAGCACTAGCGGAAGGTAGTTTGTTACTTCCTCGGTCATCAATTGAGCAAATTTTTGCTATTAAAAATAGCCTTAATGATAGCTCATCTCCAGCCCAAAGCTTTGCCTGTGAGCAAGCTATTCAATTTATAGACAGAATTAATCCATAAGTATTAAGCTACTGTATAGTTATTCTCTTTATTTTTATAATATAGACTCTCTATTATTAGACTAACTGCAACAATAAGCCCGTGAAGATCTATTTATAATAGCATGAAATGGTTATCATTTTTTATTAATAAAAATGTGATTCAGTAACGCTATTTTTCCTTGCCAATCTCCCTTTTGCGATCTAAATAAAATGTTAACGTTAAAAAGAAGCCAATGTAGGGATTTAATTTAGCGTTATGCCTATGCTAACATAATAGGCTGATTCGTTTTAGTCAGATGTTTTTCTATTCATTAGTTTGTTTTTATCTTTACTTATCGCTTTATAAAACACACTTTATTATCTATTCTATTTAGATGTTATAAAATATAACGATGGGTATTTGCGCTTCTTTTTATGAAATTCACTGGCAGTAGTACATAAGTATCTTTTATCTATTTATAAAATTCACTGAAAAGTATTTAAACAATTATGAATATCACTACACCCAATAGCGTTAATGAAGTAAGCCGTAAAACAGCGTGGATCAGGGTAATTATTCTATCATTTGCTGCTTTCGTATTTAATACGACAGAGTTTGTACCTGTTGCATTGTTAAGTAATATTTCTGAAAGTTTTGCCATGGTGCCGGCTCAAACAGGGTTGATGATCACTATTTATGCTTGGGTTGTTGCCCTAATGTCTTTGCCATTAATGATAATGACCAGCAAAGTAGAGCGACGTAAGCTACTGATTATTTTGTTTATTGTATTTATTCTAAGCCATGTCTTATCTGGCGTGGCATGGGATTTTAATTCGCTAATTGTAGGTCGGGTTGGAGTCGCTTTTGCTCATGCTGTTTTTTGGTCGATTACTGCCTCATTAGCAATAAGAATGGCACCCCATGGTAAAAAAGCACAAGCATTAAGTTTATTAGCAACCGGTGTTGCACTAGCTACCGTGCTGGGTTTACCTCTGGGAAGGGTGGTTGGACAATGGTTAGGATGGCGAGCTACCTTTTTGGGTATAGGTGTACTGGCGCTGATAACCATGCTTGCTTTAATGCGCTATTTACCTTTATTACCAAGTGAACATTCCGGCTCGTTAAAAAGTGTCCCAATATTGCTAAAACGAGCACCATTAGTGGGTATTTTCTTACTAACGGTGATCGCAGTAACCGCTCATTTTACTGCTTATAGTTATATTGAGCCTTTTGTTATTGATATTGCAAAATTAGATGAAAATTTTGCCACTATTGTATTACTGATTTTTGGCGGTGCAGGAATTTTGGGGAGTGTGTTATTTAGTCGCTATAGTACCAAAATGCCAACCTCATTCTTATTCTTTGCACTTATTCTCTTAACCGTATGCTTAAGTACGCTGATGATGAGTAGCCAACATACACTCACATTTATTGCCTTAATCATCTTTTGGGGGATAGGCTTTATGTGTATTGCGTTAGGATTGCAGGTTAAAGTGATTGACTTAGCACCTGATGCAACAGATATCGCCATGTCGATCTACTCAGGTATCTTTAATATCGGTATTGGGGCAGGGGCTTTGTTAGGTAATCAAGTAATATTGCACGCGGGAATGCCAAATATCGGCTATGCAGGAACAGCCTTAAGTATTATTGCACTAGCGTGGTGTGGCTTTATTTTTACCCGTTATCGTGTTGCGATGGGAGGCAAACCTCGCGAAAAAAACCGGCTCCATTAAACAAAATCTATAAATAGCATTTTAAGGCATCTATTGCGCTGAATAGATGCCTTTTTTGTTGTTCTAAAATAGATATCACAGAAATATCTTGTGATAGAATTCACAAAATTGAATTTGGATCTTAGTAGGGCGAAGAAATGAATGGATTAACTTACCTAATATTAGCCATTATATCTGAAGTTATTGCAACAACGGTGTTAAAAGCATCCGATGGCTTTAGTCGATTATATCCATCTATTGTCGTCGTGGTGGGGTATTGTTTTTCTTTTTGGGCGCTATCTCAGGTTGTGAAAGTCATGCCACTGGGTATTGCATATGCAATTTGGAGCGGATTAGGTATTGTTTTAGTTTCTGTTGCGGCTGTTTTTGTCTATCAACAAAAACTCGATTTACCCGCCATCGTCGGTATGACATTAATTATTGCCGGCGTCTTAGTGATTAACTTACTTTCCAATAGCACCTCACACTAATCAGAGATAACAGAGATAATTTAGGTGTTTTTATAATGCAAAGAAAAATGAAAGCAACGTATTTTTTGTTGATGTTGACCAGCTTTGCGTTGCTTACTGGTTGTAGTCAATCTAAACAAGCACAAAATACCACCGCTCAAGTGATTAATAGCAATAAAACGATAGCGACCACACCTTCTATTCCTTTAGAGGAACCAGCAAAAGAGACCTGTATATTTTCTGGTGGAGTGCCTGCGTTAACTTATGAATTACACGGCGGTCAAACACCCGTTTGTCAATTTGCTAATGGTAAACGTTGTAGTGAACAAGCGTTGATTGATGGTGCCTGTATTCCAGGTTAATACGCTTGGGGATATGCATAAATAAATGATAATTAGAAAAATAGGCGCTTAATGTCTGATTAAGCGCCTATTTTGTGATGATAATAATTTATCTGCGTTCTATCTTTCTATAGCTAACAGTAGCGTATGTTAGTCTTTTTTAGAAAAAGAAGAGGTGACTTGGCTGATTAATACTAATAAACCAACAATAAAATAAGCAGAAAAGATAATTAACATCCATTGTGGCATTTCTAATGACAAGAACCGCCATTGGCTAACAGAACAATCCCCCGATGCTTGGAATACGGCAGGGAACCAATCTTGCAATGCAAACCAAGAAGGCAAGGTAACAAAGAAATCACAAGTTGCAAAAGGTGATGGATTAAGAATAAGTTGCGTATGTTCCCAAGCTAGCTCAATACCGCGGTATGAGGCATAAAGCCATAAAAAACTACCCGCCATGCGCATTAGTGTCAGTTTTGGCGAAGAAAAACCAATTAATGCGGCAACTAAGATCCCTAATACAGCAATGCGCTGATAAACACACATCACACAAGGCATTAATTCCATTCCGTACTGAAAATACAATGCCGCACCTTCAAGACCAATTGCCGTTAATGCCAGCAGTAACCATGAAAAACGACTTTGTGACCAGTGACGAAGAGCACTCAACATAACAATGTCCATGATAATATTGAAATAAGTTGTTATTCTGCCTAAAAACTAGACTAAAAAAAAGGTAAAATCTCTTATTTCACAAATATTTACATTAATAGGTGTTTTTATGAAAAAATAGGGCTTTTAAACATTAAAAGCCCTAAAAAATACTCATTTCATGATGGTTTTTTATGGAATAGCGATTAAGCCAATTTCATATAACCAATGTGTCATTGGCACGAGCCAGAATTCTACAGCCAGTAATCCTAACAGTGTCATAACGATGGTATAAGGAAGTGCCATCATCACCATACGTCCATAAGATAAGCGGATCAGCGGGGATAATGCAGAAGTTAATAAGAATAAGAAAGCCGCTTGTCCGTTTGGCGTTGCCACTGACGGTAAGTTAGTCCCAGTATTAATTGCGACACCAATATGTTCATATTGAGATTGGCTAATTAATCCTTCTTGCAATGCGCTTAATGCTTCACTGATATAGACCGTACCCACAAATACATTATCTGAAATGGCAGAAAGTAGGCCATTAAAGAGATAAAAGAGTGACAGTTGTGAAGATTCTGATGCCTGTAGAACAAATTGAATAATAGGACCAAATAGCTGTTGATCAATAATCACGGCAACAACGGAGAAGAATACCGTAAGTAATGCGGTGAAAGGCAGTGCTTCTTCAAAAGCTTTACCTAAAGCGTGCTCTTCAGTGATACCACAGAAAGTGGTGGCTAAGATAATAACAGAAAGACCAATAATACCAACCTCAGCAAGGTGTAAGGCCAGTGCAACAATTAACCAAATACCAATTAATGCTTGGATTAATAACTGGGCTTTTTCTTGTTGAGTTCGTTTTTCACTGTTCTTTTTATCGTAGTCAGTGAGAACTTTACGCACTAATTCAGGTAGCTCGGCACCATAACCAAACAGCTTAAAGCGCTCAACCAAATAACATACTGCAAGTCCAGCAAAGAAAACGGGAATAGTAACGGGTGACATCCTGATAAAGAAGGTGACAAAATCCCATTCTAAGTGTTTTGCAATGATCAAGTTTTGTGGCTCACCAACCATCGTCATCACACCACCTAATGCTGTACCAACACCGGCATGCATCATTAAGCTACGTAAGAAAGCACGGAATTGTTCTAAGGTCTGTTTTTTCTCTGTGCTATCAATAAAGCCATCATTGCTTAACTCTGCATCAGCCTGGTTAGAAGCAAAGTTATGGTAGATGGAATAGAAGCCTAAAGAAACACTGATCACCACGGCAATCACGGTTAAAGCGTCTAAAAAAGCAGATAAAAAGGCACTAGCAAAACAGAATGCTAATGATAATAAGCGTTTAGATCGAATAGAGAGGAGTAATTTTGTAAAAGCAAATAGAAGTAATTGCTTCATAAAATAAATACCCGCAACCATAAAGACCAGTAATAAAATGACTTCAAGGTTGTTGGCTATTTCATGACCTATTTGTTTCGGCGTTGTCATACCAATAATGACGGCCTCAATAGCAAGTAATCCCCCTGGTTGTAGCGGATAACATTTTAATGCCATGGCTAAAGTGAAGATAAACTCAACAACGAGTAGCCAGCCAGCAATGAAAGGGTCAACAAAGAAAAAAATCAGTGGGTTGATGATTAAAAAAGTAATAATAGCAAGCTTATACCAATCAGGGGAGTTCCCCATGAAATTTTTCAGTAATGCTTGTCTTATACTCATATCCATTATGTTTTTTATCCTCCGAATAGAGATTTTAGGCGCCCAAAATGCGCAATTTAGTCATAATACGCTCTAATCGCTGTGAAATTAAGCGTATTCGTAAATAATAAATTGATAAAACAGTGCCATGTTTTATGATGCCATTCACTATTTAGCGATGGTTGAGCTATATCAAAATTAAGCATTCTGATATTATCTTTTCTATTATTAGCAGAAAAAACGCTTCGGAAGAAATAAAAATATGGTTATTAAGGCTCAAAGCCCCGCAGGTTTTGCGGAAGAGTACATTGTTGAAAGTATTTGGAACAACCGTTTTCCACCAGGTTCTATTCTGCCCGCAGAACGTGAGCTTTCCGAATTAATTGGTGTGACAAGAACGACATTGAGAGAGGTTTTACAACGTTTAGCTCGTGATGGTTGGTTAACTATCCAGCATGGAAAACCAACCAAAGTGAATAACTTTTGGGAAACGTCAGGTCTTAATATTCTTGAAACTGTCGCGCGTCTTGATCATGATCGCGTGCCACAATTAATCGATAATTTATTAGCCGTAAGAACGAATATCTCAGCAATTTTTATTCGCACGGCATTTAAAAATAATCCAGAAAAATCCCTAGAAGTGCTGACTCATCAACTAACGACTGAAAATAGTGCTGATGAGTTTAGTGAGTTGGACTATAACATTTTCCGTGGTTTGGCATTTGCCAGCGGTAATCCTATTTATGGATTGATCTTAAACGGACTTAAGGGATTATATACCCGTGTAGGGCGTTATTATTTCTCTAATGTTCAGGCGAAAGAGTTGGCGCTATCATTTTATAAAAAATTGGCGTTGCTATGTGAACAAAAAGATACTGAGCACGTTATGGATTGCGTTCGCCAATACGGAAAAGAGAGTGGCATTATTTGGCATGAGCTTCAATCGCCACTACCTAGTGACTTAGAAGAAGTAAAACGTTAATTCATCGCGTTTATCCTGTCTTAACATCAGCATTGGATCTTATTGATCCAGTGCTGATTTTTTATTATCCAGAAAATGGTAGTAATAGAAATATGATGACTATTATTGGAGAAGTGAAAGAATAGCGGGCTAAAAACAGCAAGCCTAGTTTAACCAGCCATTTTTAGGTGATACTTTAATTTGGCTATTTTTAGTAAAAAAAATTTGAAACATATCTCATCTTAATATTATATTCTGATAATGATAAGTTTTTT
>NZ_CAWPAV010000144.1:0-17019 GCF_963885725.1 Proteus sp. G4380 | reverse complement strand
GATTCAGACATCAGTCTGAACGCAGTAGGGATCCACGTCCTTTAGGGCGTGGAGGATGTCAATGGCTTACACTATTCAATGACGATATTAACTACTTTGCCGATAGTCAAAGCTCAAGGGTGCAATAAATGAGAAAGAGCCGTTAACTAAACGGTGGCTTTCAGGTGCCGGAAATGGCGATGCCCGTTTAATAGTGTTAATCGCTTCTTTATCAAGGATACGATTACCAGACGAGGTTTGTATACTCACATCTAATAACTCACCTTTTGCATTGAGCGAAATTTCAACTTGTGTCACTCCCGTCGCTTTAAAACGTAATGCTGCACGAGGGTAACGTTTATACATATCAATATGGCTATGGACTAAACTTTCCCACCCCATTTGACCACTGCGAGATGATGAAGCGGTACTGGTAAAATCGGCACTACTGGTCGCGTTTTCACCTGATAAAGGGGCGGTTGTGGTATCTGCTGGCGCTTCTGAAACGGGAAGATCATCAGGCACTTTTACCACGACAGGCTTAGGCTTAACCACGGGTTTCACCTTTGGCTTTTCCGCAACTCGCTCATAAGTTCCCTGTTCGACTACAGGCATTTTAGGCACATCAAGTTGCTCTTTCATCGGCTCTGGCTCGGCAGCTTCTGGAACTGACATCACCTGTTCAGGCCCAACAGGAACCTCTTTGGGTTCTGCTTTTGCCAATTGATAAAGCCCCACTTGCATCGTCATTGCTGGAGGTAAAACCGCATATTGCTCATCTTTCGTCGTTATCCAACCTATAGCAACAACAACCAAGGTGACATGAAACACAATACTGGCAGTTAACCCACCAATAGAAAAGGACCAACGGCGTGGAAAAGTCGCCGACATACTACTCATAATTCTTGCCTCTGATTTTCTTTCTAATGAATTATAGGCATAATACAAACACAAATGATATTGCTTATTATTAATAATACAATAAAAAATTAGCTAAATATTGATTATAAAAATTCCTTATTAGAAGCAGTAAGAGCTTATTATTTCACTCTTTTTTAGACACCAGAGACTATGACTAGCGATAAATCATTAGCACAAAAAATCAGTTGTGCCTACCAATCAACCTATGGTCAGCTTGTACGTTTTTTCCAAAAACGCACGGGTAATCACCATGATGCGGATGATTTGTCTCAAGATGTGTTTACACTATGGCTAAATCGAAAAGAACAAACTCCTGTCCAAGAGCAGCGTGCTTTTTTATTTAAAATAGCGAACCACGTTTTGATCGATCATTGGAGGAAAAACCAAAAACAAAAAAATATCTATCAAGAAGATTATCAATTAGAAGATGCGGTACAGACCTATACGACAGAGCTTGATCCCGGGCACGTCCTTGAGCATCAACAGCGTTTAGATTTACTGACACAAGCTATTGATACTCTTCCTCCCCGCCGTCGAGAAGCTTTTATTCTTTATCGCTTTGATGGATTATCACAAAGCGAAATTGCAGAACAAATGGAAATTTCGATAAGCATGGTAGAGAAACATATTGCCGCAGCACTATTACATTGTAAAAGATATGTCGATGCAGGACAGGAGAAATGCACCAATGACGAGTAAGTCGGGAAATCAACCTCACACAGATGAGGCGCCTGCAACGCTTTTGGCAGATACCCATGATCAATTAAGCCAGCAATCTATTGATGAACAAGCTGCGCTTTGGTTCACCCGTCAACATAGTCAGCAAATGAGTTCACAGCAACGACAAGCCTTTAAACAGTGGGTAGCAGATAAAGATAATCAACAAGCTTATCAAGCTATCGCGGAAATTTGGCATAGTTGTGAAGCCTTACCACGCCCTACTATTGTGCCTATAGAAAAAAGGAAATCTTCACTCTGGCGCCCCTTTATTCACACTACAGCCGCACTCTGTTTAGTTGCTGTGTTATATCTTCCTTATAGTCATTTACCTGCCCTGTTAATGGATAATATGACCTTAGCCACCAGCAATTTTCCTAAAGAGATGACCCTCGCTGATGGCTCTAAAGTTTTTTTAAATAGAAATACACAGGTACGCGTCTCGTATGTCCAAACCCAAAGACGCCTTTGGTTAGATAAAGGTGAGGCTTATTTTAAAGTAAAACCCAATCCTTATCGGCCATTTTATGTCCATGCTGATGAGCGATTAATTAAAGTTGTCGGTACTGAATTTGAAGTGAGTCGTTATCAAAATAATCAAATTAGTGTCGCCGTACATGAAGGCATTGTTGAAGTTAAAGCCACAGAAAAATCCCCTGCGACTTACCTATATGCTGGCTCTCAAGCAATTAGCCAATCAACTGATAATCAATTTGTCATTTCCTCAGTCAATGCTGATTCTGTAGCAAGCTGGCGTTTTGGGCAACTCCATTTCTTTGAACAACCACTTGGTGACGTGATCACTAAATTAAAACCTTATCTGGATATCAACGTTCATATCTCATCAGCCGATGTAGCAAAAATAAAGGTATCAGGTGTAGCAAATATTAATGACGCGAAAAGCTTTATTACTGCACTTCCGCTACTTTTACCGGTTAATGTTATTTTTACTGATAAAAATAATGTGTTAATTATCAATAAGTAAAAACAAACATGAAAAATATTCTTTTTTACAGGTGAGGATAATTCTCATTTCACCCTCTTACTTAGTAACAAAAATTATTAAGTCTATGAATGGGATTGGTGAAATGAGAATAAATAATAAAAAAAGGCCTCTAAAAAGGTCGCTACTCACATTATTAATAACGGCTACCGTGGCAGCCCCTTATAGTTATGCGGCAACGCTATCAGTCTCTTTACCAGAGCAATCTTTAGCTGATTCTTTAAACACTATTGCTAAACAAGGTCAGGTACAAATTCTGTTTGATGCCAACGCAATAAAAAACTTACGGGCTCCTGCACTCTCTGGTCAATATGAAACCCATACCGCATTACAAAAGGTGTTAATCGGTAGTGGTATGGAAATTATTTCACAGGGAAATGGCTTTGTTATTCGTCCATTAGCAACAAGCAGTACGATTGTGATCCCTGAAGTTAAAGTCACAGGGGTGGGAAGCAGTTATCATCCTGCTACAGATGTTGTTTCAGCACCACAATACATCACCTCTGAAGAGATAAAGCAACGTAATACTGGCGATGGCAATGTCACCGACTTACTTAAAAGTAACCCTGCGGTTCAATTTGCAAATAACGATAGCAACTCGATGAACCAAGGTGAAATTAAGCCCTCACGTATTTCTATTCATGGCTCCAGTAGCTATCAAAATGCCTATAAACTTGATGGCGTCAGTTTTAATAATGACTTTGATCCGGCAAATTCGGGCAATGGTGAAACCAATACCCGTATTACCAGTGATGAGCAAGGGATGTATCTTGATAGTCGACTTATTGATAGTGTCACCGTTTACGATAACAATATTCCCGTTGAATTTGGCGGATTTACTGGAGGCACAGTTGAAGTACAAAGTCGTCGTTGGTCTGGTGAGACCCATGCCAATGCCTATTACCGTACTACCCGTTCAAGCTGGAATAATATTTTCACCGATTCCAAATTAAAATTTGATACTGCAAATAATGATTTTAGTAATCCAGCCCGTTTCCAGAAAAAATATGATAAACAAAACTATGGCGGTTGGTTTGAAACAGGTTTAACGGAAAATACAGGATTAATTTTCTCAGCTTCTCGTCGGGAATCAACCATTCCGATGATGATAAGTGCTGAAGGGGGAATTGTTCACACCCCTGAAGGCGAATTAGAGCATGTATTACAAAGCCCACATTATCGTGATCAAACGCGTACTTCAGATAACTACTTTATCAAATATTCTTGGAATATCTCTGATAAACAATCTTTTGATCTATCAAGTAATATTGCCCGCTATAAGAGCTATCTGTTCTCCAGCTCTGTGTATAACTCCGGTTATGATAATGAGCATAATGGACTCAGTTTTACTGCCCTTTATAAGCATCAACTTGCGCTAGGAACCTTAGAGTTAACCGCAGGTTATCAAAATCTGGAAGATAAACGCACCAATGATCAAGACTACTTTATCAAAGTAGAAGATTACACTGATTGGCAACACCCTAATCAAGTCTCCAGTGGTGGCCAAGGTGATCTGCGTAGTAAACAAGAAACCTATAGCGCCAAGAGTATTATGCGTTTTGATCCCATCGTGTGGGGTGTCGTCACTCATCGCCCCACCACCGGATTTGAAATTAGTCGCACCAAAGGCGCTTATATTCGTGATAAAACCTATTACAACTATACCTATCGCGGCATGACGGTCAATGATGAATGGATGGGAAGCTTATCACAAACGACGCGTTTTCTAGCGGGTACCCATAATGCGTCTTATACCAATTATTCATTTTTTATTGACGATAATATTCAATATAAACGCCTCACCTTACGTCCCGGTGTACGTTTAGATCGTGATGATTTTGTACAAAAAAACAACCTCTCACCTCGTTTAAGTGCTACTTACGATATTTGGGGCACAGGTAATACTTTAATTATTGGTGGGGTAAACCGTTACTATGGACGTTCAATGCTCACTTACGCCCTTTATGGTGCGCAAAATGCCGGTTTACAACACTGCTATTTTGACTGTCAAACATCGGAGGAAAAGTGGACTAATCGTACCGACTTTGATGGTGTTGATTCACTAAAAACCCCCTATAACGATGAATTCACTTTAGGTCTACAACAAGAGATAGCCTCAACCACTTGGCGTTTACAGTATGTGCATCGCAATGGTCGTGATGAGGTGCGTAGTGATACTAAATATCCAGACTCAACCATTGATGAGAAACGTGCTATCCGCCACTTCAATAATAATGGCCGTAGTACACACGATACCTTAACGCTCTCCGTGAGAAATAGCCAACCATGGGAGCTTGCTAAAGCCGACCACGTCTTTAATGCTTCGATTAGCTGGCAAAAAAGCAAAACCAATACGCCAAAAGACTCAGGTTATGCCAATTTTGATCCCAGCGTTCAAGGGATGAACTATGACAAGGTGTGGTATGGCGGAAAAATTATCAATGCCAAAGACTTACCTTCTGACAACTTTAACTCGCCGTTAAAAGTGACCGCTGAGCTAACCAGTGTTTGGGATGATGTAGGGGTGACTTGGTTTAACCGTTTGCAATGGAATGGAGCTCGTTCACAAGCAGAGAAAGCTAATAATGGTGCGCCAAAACCAAGTGAGTACGGCCCGCTATTTGAATATAAAAAACGTCATTACAGTAGTCGTTTTACTTGGGATACCAAGCTCAGTTGGCAGCCTGAATTTGCTTACGGTGTAGGCATTTCCGTTGAAGTGAATAACGTACTCAATACCAAAAATGTCAATGATTACATTACCTATCAAGATAAAGAGTACAAATCTTACGAGCCAGGTCGACAGTTCTGGTTACAAGTCAGCTATGACTATTAAAAATTGATGAAGTTAATGTGAGCAACCGAGTCAATAAACAATAAAAACATGACAAATAAGCAATGAAAACAATAAAACAATTTTTCTATTTGGTTTCACCTTTTTGGGGGCGGCGTGCCGCCCTTTACTGCTGGTTCCTATTAATTCTCTCTTTAACGTTAACCCTCTCATCCGTTTGGTTTAACGTCAAAATGAATGAATGGAATGGCAGCTTCTATAACGCCCTACAACAACTCGATGGGCAAGCCTTATATAAACTGCTTCAACAGTTTGTGATTATTATTGCCGGATTAATTACCGTAGTCGTGATGGGTGATTTCTTACGCCAAAAAATGATCATTCGCTGGCGTGAAGGTATGACAGAGCAAGTGCTTGAGCGCTGGCTATCAAAAAATAGTAAACACTATATGTTGCGGTTAACCTCGCAAGAGCCAGACAACCCCGACCAACGAATTGCTGAAGATATTCGTTTACTGATTGAATCGACAATGCGCTTAACAGTGACCTTTTTACATTCACTGTTAACGCTTATCTCTTTTGCCACTATTTTATGGTCACTCTCTGGTGCGCTCTCTTTCTCTTTAGCAGGCAAAGAGTGGAATATACCGGGTTATATGTTCTGGGCCTGTATTATTTATACCCTTATCGGGATCACCATCACCCAGCTCATTGGTTCTCCATTACGTAAAATCAATATGGATAAACAGCGTAAAGAGGCAGATTACCGTACTGCGCTTATCACACGTAAACAACATGGTGATGCTATTGCTGGTCAACGGGGTGAAATGAGCGATCGTCATGAACTGATGGGACGCTTTTTAGGGGTGATCCGCAACTGGAATAACCTTATCCGTTATGAAAGAAACCTTGCTTTCTTTACTGTGGGTTATCAGCAAGCCACGGCAATGGCGCCAATTATTTTTGCTTTGCCAAAATTCCTCGCCGGCGAATTAATGCTAGGGGGATTAATGCAGTTACGACAAGCCTTCTCCAGTGTTGCTGGGGCATTAAGCTGGTTTATTTTCTCCTATAAAGAGATTGCCGCATGGCAGGCAACGGTTACCCGTCTTTATCATTTTGTGGTGTTGTTAGAGCATGATCACCAACCTGAGATCACCGAGTTAGATAATAAACAAACTAAGCTGACAGCCAATTTATCGCTATTTATGCAAGACGATAGATTATTAATTAACAATATCCACTTTTCTCTCAAAGCGGGTGAATTGGCGGTAATTGAAGGTAGCTCAGGTATCGGGAAATCAACGCTGTTACGTGCGTTAAGCGGCCACTGGCCTTATTTTAAAGGAGATATTCAACGGGTAACCAATATCAGTTGGCTCCCACAACGTATGTATCTGCCTGTTGCCCGCTTAGATAACTTATTGGCTTATCCTTGCCAAGCATCTCAGTTCTCACAACAAGAGTACCAAGAAGTGCTTCATTGGGTGGGGCTAGATAAAATAAAAAATCAGCTTTCACTGGAAACAGATTGGACAACACGCTTATCCGGTGGTGAACAACAACGTCTTATCTTTGCCCGTTTATTACTCAATAAACCCGATCTTATTTTATTAGATGAAACCACATCCGCTCTTGATGAACAAAATGCCCTACATATGTTGTTATTACTTAAACAGCATCTACCAACCTCGGGCATTGTCTTAGTCAGTCATCAGCGTTTCACTCACGCTATTGCCGAGCAAGTAATTTCATTACAAGCGCCGACTGCGTCCTCCTCTCAATCAGCTGGAGTTACTGAATATGTATCGTAAGTTACTGATTATCTCAGTCAGTTTATCACTTCTGGGTTGTGCAACAGGCACCTCGTCTGAGCATACCAATAATACCCTTTCACTGCGCCCCGATATTCGCCATTTTACGCTTGATAATGGCTTAAATGTCTATTTGCTACAACGCCCACAAACGGGGGTTGAAATGCATTTACTGGTGAAAAGTGGCTCGGTACAAGAAGATGAAAAACAACTTGGCTTTGCCCACTTTACCGAGCATATGGCCTTTAAAGGCACGACTCATTTTCCGGGAACAACTGGGTTTAAACAGCTTGAAAGCCTAGGAATGAAGTTGGGGAGTCATGTTAATGCGGCAACGAGCTTAAACTCAACAACCTATAAATTATCCCTGCCTAATGCCAATCCGACCCAAATAAAAACAGGGTTGAGGATCTTATCCGATTGGGCCTTTGGCATGACATTTGATCCCGTTGAGTTTGATAAAGAGCGTCCGGTGATCGTCGAGGAGTGGCGATTACGCCAAGGTATTGGTTTTCGTATTAATCGCCAACTTGAAGAGTTACGTTATTATGGCAGTCGTTATCTAGATCGTGATCCCATTGGGGACTTAGATATCGTTAAGCATGGTGATGTCAAAGAAGCAAAACGTTATTACGATACTTGGTATCAGCCTGAAAGAATGGCATTGGTGTTAGTGGGCAATTTTAATCAAGGCGATGCGATTGCTGATATTACCCAAATGTTCAATGCAAAAAATAGTGAAAACAAAGGCGTTGACTCTCCATCATGGCACCACTTTATCGACAATAAAGATTTATTAGTAAAGACGATTTTTGATAAAGAGCAAGGCTCACGCATTGTGCAATTCACTCTACAGCGTACACTGCCTGCACCATTAAATAGTCGCCAAGGTCAATATGATGATTTAATGGACTCGTTGTGGCTCTCCATCTTAAACCAGCGCTTTTCAACCATTGTTGATAATGGGTTAGTGCCTTCCGTCAGTGCCAATACACAAGGTGCGATGTTAGATGCCCGTCGCTCACAACAATTGATGATTGCCCATCCTAAAGGGGATGATTATCAAGGTACATTAGATATTCTATTTACTGAGGTACAGCGTTTAGCCTCACAACCAGTATCTCAGCAAGAGTTAGATAATGCCCGCAATGCGCTGTTAAAACGTCTTAGCCAACAAGCTGCTGGTGAAGAGCGCTATGAGCATGGTTATTTAGCTAACCAAATTACTACGGCACTTGAATTAGAAATGCCAATCCAAAGCAAAAAGCAGGCGTTAAACTTAAGTTATCAACTAATAAATAACGTTACACCTGATACCTTAAAACACTATTTTGCCCAATACCTAACACAAGCTTCACCACGAGTGGCAATTATCGGCCCAGATAGTGATAGTCAGGTATTTAGTGCCACTAAAGCCTCGCAACGCTGGCAAGAGATTAGACAATCTGATCCCGGTGCGTTTACATTGAAAACCCATGCGGTGGTATTAGATATTAAACCTGAGCAAACCGGTACTATTGTCACCACACAAACACTTCCGATTGAAAAAACACAGCTGTGGACACTGAGCAATAACGTAAAAGTTATTATTAAAAATGACCAGTGGCTAAAAGACAATATCCAAGTATCACTGCGTATTCCCGGAGGTGTTTCTCTGGAAACAGGACAAAGTTTAGGCTTGGTTCAGTGGGCATTAAACTTACCAGAAGTGAGTGGATATGGGCATTACAACGCAAGAGAGTTAGCGTTATTTAGTAAACAGCATCAAATCAGTTTGCGTCCATACAGTGAGTTGTTATTCCACGGCTTGCGTGGCGAAGCGCCTATTGATGAGTTAGACACCTTGTTGGCCTTATTGCATTTAAAAGTGACAGCACCACAATTTAATGGGCAAAAATTAGAGCAACAAAAACAAGCAACGGCATTAGGGATCGCCAAAACACCAGTTGAACGTATTTTCTTAGATCATATTAATAAAGAGAGCTATCAAAACGGCGAGCGCTTAGTGATTTCGCCACAAGGCCCTTGGCAACAGTTTACCGCCCAACAATTACAACAAACGAATCAATCACTTCTAGGACAGCCTGCCGATATGGTATTGGTGATTAGTGGGCCTATTAACCTAAATCAGGTCAAACCGATGATCGAACGTTGGATAGCAACGCTACCGACACGTTCATCGCAACGTCTATTTTGGGCTGATCCGGCGATTAATCCCAAATTAAGCTCATTTAATAAAACCTACCCTATTGCCAGTAGCGATAAGAGTATGATCAGTATTCAATACGCAGCCAAAGCCCAATGGTCACAACAGCAACTGTTAGCACTTAACTTGCTTGATACCGTTGTCAGCCAACGTTTAAGGCTTAATCTTCGTGAACGAGCGGGCGGGATCTACTCGCTAGGCTTTTCTGAGTCATTAACCAAGCTACCAAGTAGTTTTTATACCGGACGTTTAAACTTTACCGCATCACCACAGCGGGCAGATGAATTAATTGCACTTGCGCGTAAAGTGGTCAATGACGTAAAACAAGCGGGTATTACCGATAAAGAATTACAAGAGGCAAAAAATATTTGGTTAACTGAATATGGGCAAGCCAAAGAGAGTGCTAGCTATTGGACTGATGCACTTGCTCAAGTGGCAACAGATGACCAACAATATCAACGACTATTAACTGAGACTGCGATTGTCAACGGAATAAGTGTCAGTGATGTTAATCAAGTTGCTCGTCAGTGGTTGGGTGAAAATGAAAAAATCTTCAAACTAACACCGCCAACAAAGCAATAAATTTCTATTTATCACTTTAATAATAAACGCCCAGCATATCTTTATTCTGGGCGTTTATTCATCTAACCTGAATAACTTAGCAATATTTCATTCAATATTATTGTCTATTAAATTTATTAATCTTTTTTGAGCGCCCAACGACCACTCCCCAAAAACATCACCGCAATCGCAGCAAACATATAGAAGCCAGCACTTTCAGGTGCCCATCCCCCCGTTTTGGGATCTAAGGCTAAAAGATCACCGGAATGTACCATCAGCACCGCAACCCCCATGGTTGCCGCCACAACAAATGCTGAAAATCGAGTAAATAAACCGATAATCAGTAAGATAGGACATAGAACTTCACCCAGTAATGTGCCATAAGCAATAAATGCAGGTAAATTAATATTTGCCAACATTCCCTGTATACCGGCAAGTCCTCCTGGCTCCATTTTGTGTAATCCGTGTAATAACATTAAGACACCTAGCGAAACACGTAAAACAAACTTACCTAAATCGGGGTGGTTTGTAAGCTGATTAAATTTATTAATCATAACGTCTCCAAAATCAACAATGTGATGGGCATTTTTAATACGTATTAATGGGTATTTATTATTATATGATTAAAAAATATGAATGAGTGCAATTTTTATTATCATTATTTGTTATGGTTGACGAGGCATTTAGATTATTATCGTTTAATTAGGAGCTATTCACCTTTTCCATGATTAAGATCACAACTTATTAACATAATCAACTCTTAATCAGCAACTTCTCGTTATGCTATAGATATCTCATCTGACCAGTATAAAAAAGGTATCTGATGGCACACTATTCTTATTTATTTACTCCCCTTGATTTAGGGTTTACTACGCTTAAAAATCGTATTTTGATGGGCTCTATGCATACCGGACTAGAAGAAGATCCACATGATGCACCTAAGCTTGCTGAATTTTATGCTCAAAGAGCTGCAGCAGGGGTGGCACTTATTGTCACCGGTGGGATCTCCCCTAATAAGCAAGGTGTATTATTGCCACATGCAGCAACGCTAATGTCAGAAGATCAACTCGCTTCTCATCAATTAGTCACTGATGCGGTACATAAACAGGATGGGAAAATCGCTTTACAGATTTTACATACTGGTCGTTATAGTTATCAGCCTAATTTAGTCGCCCCTTCAGCGATCCAATCACCTATCACCCCTTTTATGCCCCAAGCAATGAGTCATGAGCAGATAGAACAGACTATTGAAGATTATATTCATTGCGCTAAGTTGGCTCAGAAAGCTGGCTATGATGGTGTTGAGATCATGGGATCTGAAGGCTATTTAATTAACCAGTTTTTAGTAAGTCATACGAATCAACGCGATGATCAATGGGGTGGCTCTATTGAAAATCGCTGTCGTTTTGCATTACGTATTTTAGCTGGCATAAGAGAAGCTGTGGGTGAACACTTTATCATTATCTATCGTTTATCAATGTTAGATTTAATTACCGAGGGAGCTAATGCCTCAGAGGTATTTTATCTTGCTCAAGCAGTAGAAAAAGCCGGAGCAACCCTAATCAACAGTGGTATTGGTTGGCATGAAGCCCGTATCCCCACTATTGCCACTATGGTGCCAAGAGGGCAATTTGCTTATGTCACTCGCCAATTGATGGGGAAAATCAACATTCCTCTTATCACTTCTAATCGTATCAATACACCTCAAGTGGCTGAAGCTATTTTAGCGGAAGGCTGTGCAGATATGGTGTCTATGGCGCGTCCTTTTCTTGCCGATCCGCAATTCGTATTAAAAGCGCAACTTGGTCGCGAGGATGAGATAAACACCTGTATTGCCTGCAACCAAGCCTGCTTAGATGAGATATTCAGTGGTCACCCAGCATCTTGTCTTGTAAACCCTTTTGCCTGTCGAGAAACAGAGCTTATTTTAACCCCGACTCAAGCCCCTAAAAAAATTGCTGTCGTTGGCGCAGGCCCCGCAGGATTAGCATTTGCCATTACAGCAGCTAAACGTGGTCATCATATTACTTTATTTGAAAAAGAAGACCGTATTGGTGGACAACTCAATATTGCCAGTCAAATTCCGGGTAAAGAAGAATTTAAAGAGACATTGCGCTACTTTAAGCGGCAATTGCAAATCACAGGGGTGATCGTAAAAAATAATACGGAAGCGACACTTTCCCATCTGCAACATTTTGATGAAATTATTTTAGCCAGTGGTGTTATCCCTCATATTCCAGAGATTGATGGCCATGATAATCCGATAGTAAAAACCTATCTTGATGTCCTTAAATACCATCAGCCAACCGGCGAAAAAGTGGTGATTATTGGCAGTGGTGGTATTGGTTTTGACACTGGCCTTTATCTTACCCAAACAGGCCAATGCAGTAGTTTAAGCCCTTGTGCATTTAATAAAGAGTGGGGAATTGACCCAACACTTACGCATCGCGGAGGGATCACCTCAGCCGATCCTTTTATTAAAAAAGACAAACAGATTGTTATGACGCAACGTAAAAGTGGGAAATTTGGCTTAAGTTTAGGTAAAACAACAGGCTGGATACATCGCTTAACATTGCAGAAAAAAGGGGTCAAATGGCTAACGGGCTGCCATTATCAAAAAATTACCGAGCAAGGAGTAATAATTGAACATAATGAACAACAGCAACTGCTCGCGGCTGATAGCGTGATTTTATGTACCGGACAACAATCTTATCGTCCGCTACTGCAAGCGTTACAACAAGAAAATAAAACCGTCCATCTTATTGGCGGGGCAAAAGAGGCTAAAGCATTAGATGCCAAACGAGCCATTAAGCAGGGAACAGAATTAGCACTTACTATTTAACATTCGATTTATCATATCAATAACCAGAAACCCCATATAGTTTCCTATATGGGGTTCTGTTTTTATTATTAATTTTTGTTGTTACTTACTACCCTTCCTGTCTTACTACTCTTTATATCTATTTACTACTTATACTCTTTAGCCATTATTTTTTTCAGTTAATGGGTTGGCAACTAAACGCTCATCTTCGGCTATGCAGACCGTTGCGGTAAATAGCACATCAGTTGATGAGTTTAATGCAGTCTCTGCTGAATCTTGTAAGACACCAATCATCACACCTACCGCAACCACTTGCATCGCCAGATCATTACTAATACCGAACATGCTACAAGCAAGCGGAATTAACAGTAGCGAGCCACCAGCAACCCCTGATGCACCACAAGCACAAATAGCAGCAACAAGGCTTAGCAATAAGGCTGTTGGAATATCCACAGGCATACCCAAGGTATTTACCGCAGCAAGTGTTAAAATAGTAATAGTGATTGCCGCTCCCCCCATATTAATGGTCGCACCTAATGGGATCGAGACAGAATAGGTATCTTCATTTAAATTCATACGACGACACATTGCCATATTCACCGGAATATTAGCCGCTGAACTACGCGTAAAGAAGGCAGTAACACCACTTTCACGTAAGCAAGCCCATACTAATGGATAAGGATTACGGCGAATTTTCCAAAATACAATCAATGGGTTGACAACGAGCGCAACAAACAGCATACAACCAATTAAAACAAGTAAGACATGCAAGTAGCCAGCTAAAGCTTTAAAGCCAGTCGTAGCAATGGTTGATGACACCAAGCCAAAAATCCCGATTGGCGCTAAACGGATCACCACACGCACAAGGTTAGTTACCGCATCTGCAAAATCTTGTGTTAATGCTTTAGTCGTATCACTTGCATGGCGTAACGCTAAACCTAAGCCAATAGCCCAAGCTAAAATCCCCATATAATTGCCGTTAATCAGTGCATCTACAGGGTTAGCCACCACATTAATTAATACACCTTTTAAGACTTCAGCAATATTTTCAGGTGGCGATAGTTGTGAATTATTGACAACTAGCGTTAATACTGAGGGAAACACAAAGCTTGCCACTACTGCTGTTAGTGCAGCAAAGAAAGTCGCGAGCAGATAAAGCACTAATATGGGACGTATACTGGTTTTTTGTCCTTGACGGTGGTTGGCAATCGAAGCCATAACTAATACCCAGACTAAAACAGGCGCAACGGCTTTTAAGGCACTAATAAATAAGTTACCTAATAAGCTCATCATTTTAGCCACTTCTGGTGCTAACCAAGCCAGTAAAATACCCGCAATTAAACCAGCAAGTATTTGTTTAACGAGACTTCCCTGAAAAAGCAGGTTAAGTACTCTGGATTGTTGTTTATCCATAGTTATTCCATTACTTAAAATAATATTTAAAAAAGCAATTGTGTGCTTGCTTTTGCCAGTATAAGGAAATGAATCTTGCTGAAAAGCTTATTTTGCAAAATATACATCATTAGCTATTTTTGTTAACAACAAAATAACACAATTGTAATCATAATAGGATTTTGTTCTTTTTAACGTACAGTCCACAAATGAAAGAAATTATTATTATCATAAGGTTAGATTTAATCGTTAAATAAAAAACTAACTCTTATACTATTTACCTTGATTTTTCTTAATCACTTGATGAGTTTAATTTTAACTTTTTAATAACATTTTAATCAGTTTAACTAGCCAATTGGCAACTTTAAAACACTTTTTTTGATGAATAAATAACCATGACATTAGCTTCAATCAGCAAGGAAAAATAATGCTTTTTTATCTCAGTAAAACATCATCATAGTAATTCTATTATTACGTTTTCTTAAGGTTTTTTCTTTAAAACAACGTATCCTAAACTGGAAAACAAAAGTGAATGTCTTTTTTCAAATATTCTTGCTCAATGAAGCGCTTGTAGGGTATTTAAGTGAAAAAATTTTCTGTCTAGTTTTTATTGATTTTGTTAGAGTGTTGCTGTTTTAAACAATGAAAAATAAACCCTATGATATGTATTACGGGTAAATAGATAACAAGAGAGAATGTTTTTGTATTTACCCCCGAATGACTCAGTTTTAGGAAGCCTTTTATATGGAAATCGTAAGAGAGCTGTTCTTGGCGCTTTGGCATCAAGATTACGAAACCTTAGCGAATCCCTCACTGCTTTGGATTATTTACATTTTATTATTCAGCATACTATTCCTAGAAAACGGAGTACTACCCGCAGCTTTCTTACCAGGAGACAGCTTATTAATTTTAGTGGGTGTGTTAATTGCTAAAGGAACCATGGATTTTCCATTAACCTTACTTATTCTAACGGCAGGTGCTAGCTTAGGTTGTTGGCTGGGTTATCTGCAAGGGAAGTGGCTTGGTAACACCCGACTTGTACGAAGTTGGTTATCACATTTACCAGAACACTACCACCAACGAGCCCATGGACTTTTCCATCGACATGGCTTGGCGGCGTTACTTATTGGTCGTTTTCTCGCTTTTGTTAGAACATTATTGCCGACTATTGCCGGCCTTGCTGGCTTACAAAACGGTCGTTTTCAAGTTTTTAATTGGCTAAGTGGTCTGTTATGGGTTGGTATTTTAACCACCTTAGGCTATTTATTAGGAAATAGTCCGTTATTCCGCCAATATGAGCATCATTTAATGAATTTTCTGATGCTACTGCCTGTTTGTTTATTAGTGATTGGCCTAATCGGGAGTGTATGGGTCGTCATTAAGAAGAAAAGTAAACAGAGTAATCAACCGTAATCTATCGCTATTTCTATTATTTTCTATAGCGTTAATATTTAGCATTTTAAAGCCTGTTTTATGATTAAAACAGGCTTTTGTTTTTTATTTCAAGCTATTACTGATTATTTTTTTAATATCACCCTTGGCAAGAATAAGACTTTTCTCTTTTTTAGGGAATTAAGTCATTATTTAATTTTATTATATGGTAAATCTAGTCTATTGTTATAGGTATAACCTCATATCTTGATTAAAGGAGTTACTCATGTCACACCAACGTTCAAATGAAGATCTGCGTAGTGAATTAAAATCTCTGGCTGATACTCTAGAAGAAGTTCTGAACTCCTCGGCAGATAAATCAAAAGAGGAATTACAAAGTTTACGAGAAAAAGCTGAATATGCGCTACGTGGCTCTCGTGCAAAACTCAGTGATGCAGGTAGAGAAATCGTCGATAACACTAAAGAAATGGCGGGTAAAGCGGACAACTATGTGCGTGAAAACCCATGGACAGGTGTTGGTATTGGCGCGGCAGTAGGTGTCGTACTCGGTGTTCTACTTTCGAAACGTTAATCCATAATGAGTGATACTCAAAGACCACAGGGCCCCGCATCCGGGGTTCTGAATTCTCTTAGTCGTATTGGCGCTGTTATCGTTGGCATGGTTGAAACCCGCCTAAAATTAATCGCCATCGAACTAGAAGAAGAAAAAATTACACTTATTCAGCTTATTTTAATGGCGGGGATCACCTTATTACTCACCGCCTTTGGCTTAATGAGTCTACTTATTCTCCTCTTTTGGGTGATCCCACCTGAATATCGTATTCATGCTTTAGCGATTACAACGGCTATTTTGCTAGTTGGTGCCTTAATAGGTGCTATCATGACATTGAGAAAAGCCCGTAATTCAACGCTGTTAGGTGATACTCGCCAACAACTAGAATTAGATAAGCGTCTTTTGGAGCAATATCGCGATGAGCAAACAAAATAGACGCACCCTAGCATTAGCAAGACGCAAAAAGCTGTTGTTGGATGAAATTCAACAACAGCGCACTCAATTAGCGCAAGAGGGGCAAACATGGTTAGAGGTCACAGCACCTTATGATAAAGCATGGAATATCTTAACCTCGTTAAAACCTATCTTGTTAATAGGGGCAAGCGTGGTATCTCTTTATAGCATTAAGCACCCTAAAAAACTGGTTCGTTGGGGACGACGGGCGATAGGCGCTGTTGGTTTAATACGTACATTACAGAAGTCTGTCAAAAAAACCGCTGACTAAACATCAATTTTTTTGTGTAAGAATGTTAATTCTTCTTAATATCCTCCATATTATTTTTTCTTTATTGTATATCTCAAGCCAAACAGTGGTTATTTACACTAAAAACTGGCAATTAAACAAATAAAATACAGATATATTAAAT
>NZ_CAWPAV010000143.1:0-48170 GCF_963885725.1 Proteus sp. G4380 | reverse complement strand
TATTACAGCAGAAGAAGCTGATAATTTATTTTCAAAAAAAATAATAACATCAAAATATCTTTTTGAATGTACTGAACCTGATTGTCATGCCCAAGTAACTTGTGCCAATCTTGATAAACCAAACCGATTACGAAAAAGAGTTCCTCATTTTAAATTTGTTTCTGAACATAGTGATACATGTAAAATAGGGATCAATGAAGAAAATGAATTTCGTAGAATAAAAAAAATGAAAGAAGATCCAGAGGCTCTTCCTTTTATTCTCGATGATATTGTTGAGCTTGATCTCTCAACACCTTATAAAACTAAATTTCATGATATCCCTTCATCAAAAGAGGAAGATGGCATCAACAAACGCTTAAAAACAAAAAATATTGATGGCGAAAATAGTAATAAAACACGTCATTCAAAAAAGCGTTTATCAGGACTCGTTAATGATTTTATCGATAAAAAAAATTTCTTTCTCAATATTGCAGAAGGAAAGATCCATTTAAGAGATTTCTTCATTTATATTAATGATAAAAAAGATCTAAGCGAATATGTAGATGAACCTCGAATATACTTCGGTAAAGCTTGGGTTAAGCGTATAGATAATTATTACCTTGTCCGTTTTGATAAAAAAATGAAAAAAGGTGACTTAATTTGCAAGCCAACATTTTTTATTTCTGAACGTCTTGTAAATAAATCAGAGTATAAAAGAACCTCTCGGCAAGAATTAGATAAAATAGCACTATCAACACCGCCAAAACCTCTTTATTTATTTATATTTAGTGAATTACCACCTGTAAAAATGAATAATGGTGATTTTATCAATTTCAAATTAGATGACTTAACATACTTATATTACAAAACATGGGGTAAAAAAAGTGAATGAAATATATGAAATAGCCTATTCAGCGGCAGCAAATAGATTATGTTTGTTTACAGGAACCGGTTTTTCTAAAGCACTAACGAATAACAAAGCTCTTGGCTGGCAATCTTTACTTGAAAAAGCCTGTGATAAATTAGATGGTTTAAATAAAGTCAAAAAATCACTTTTTCCCGAAGATGCAAAAAATCCATTAAGCTTAGAAGAAGCGGCTCAAGTTATTTATATTGAATATCAAAAAAAAGGAGAAAATTTACATGAAAAGATAGCAGAAATAATAAAAGAAATTCATTTATCAAAAGATAATAAGCATGTAAAGAATTTCTTAGATAATAATTCAATAAGAATAATAACAACAAATTATGATAAACTTATCGAAGAAATGATCCCAATAAAAAAATGTCAATCTCTTGCACCTGGTTTACCAATACCAAAAGCATCTTCCAGTACAAAAATTTATCATGTTCATGGTTCTATTGATTCGCCTAGTAATATGGTAGTTACTTCTGATGATTATTTTAAATTTATAAACTATAACTCTTATTTTTCTAAGAAAATAAGCTCCATGATTTATGAAAATACAATCGTTATATTAGGCTATTCTCTTGGAGACACTAATCTTAAAGCAATTATTAATGAGTACAAAAATTTCTCACGAGAAAATGTTATTGGTTCCTCTATGTTTTTAGTATCGAGAAAGAAAGTAGAATCTTATTTAAAAGAGTATTATTTTCATTGTTATGGCATTAGAGTCATTGATAATTTAGATATTCATGACTTTTTTGATAAATTAAATTCAAAAATTCAAGATGTACAAAAAAGAGTAGAAGATTCGTTAGAGAATATCGAAAAAGTACTGAGTGGAAAACACAGCTTTTCTAAAAGTTTTCTCAAGGTTGAAAATAATTTTTATGAAATAATTATGTCCTTAGCTGCATTTAGTGTTCTTGTGACAGATGCCAAGGCAATGAATATGATAGAAAAAATAATACAGGAAAAAATAAAACTAACGAGCGAAAATAGTGCATGGGAACAATATGTTCATTTAGCAAATTGGCTAATTTATCTTGCAACAATTATCGAAATAAAAGATACATCCTTAGAAAAAATATATCTTAAAGCGGTATTTCATTCGATGAATCATATGAGTAAAGACTATTCTATAGGATATTCTTGGCACGCCTATAAAGCATGGGAAAGTAAGTGGTTTTCGCTTATTGTATCAAATAGAGTCATGCTAAAAAACTATGTAAGCAAAAACATTAATAACCAAGATGCTGTTAACTTAGTGAAAAATCTATAAATACGCTTGATGAATAATAAAAAACCATAGCACCAATAAAGTGCTATGGTTTTTAATCACGATAACAGGGTAACTAAACTTAATTAGTCATTAGAATGTAGACGTTCGATTTTAGCCCCTAAACCCTGTAATTTGGCTTCAATATTTTCATAGCCACGGTCGATATGATAGATACGATCAACAATCGTCGTACCTTCCGCAATGCAACCGGCTAATACTAAGCTGGCAGAAGCACGTAAATCGGTAGCCATCACTTGAGCGCCTGAAAGCTTATCAACACCATGACAAAGTACAGTATTGCTTTCGATTTCAGCATGAGCCCCCATACGGATAAGTTCAGGAATATGCATAAAACGATTTTCAAAAATCGTTTCAGTGATCATTCCTGCTCCATCAGCCACAAGATTTAAAAGACTAAACTGAGCTTGCATATCGGTTGGAAAACCAGGATGTGGTGCCGTACGCAGAGTCACCGCTTTAGGACGTTTACCATGCATATCAAGGCTTATCCAGTCTTCGCCCGTTTCAATATCAGCACCCGCTTCACGTAATTTAGCTAATACCGCATCAAGCGTATCTGGTTTAGCATTGCGACAAACAACACGACCACGAGAAACCGCCGCCGCGACTAAGAATGTCCCTGTTTCAATACGGTCTGGTAAAATTTGATAGGTTCCCCCACCAAGGCGTTCGACCCCTTCAATAGTAATGCTATCGGTGCCTGCACCACTGATTTTTGCGCCTAAGGTATTAAGAAAATTCGCGGTATCTTCAATTTCTGGCTCTCTCGCCGCGTTTTCAATAATGGTTTTACCTTCTGCTAAAACAGCGGCAGTCATAATGGTAATAGTGGCACCTACGCTCACTTTATCCATTACAATATGTGCCCCTTTTAAGCGACCATCAACACGCGCTTTCACATAACCTTCATCCAGCGTAATTTCCGCACCAAGCTGCTCTAAACCTGTAATATGCAGATCAACTGGGCGCGCACCAATCGCACAACCACCCGGCAAAGAAACCTGACCACGTCCGAAACGTGCAACTAATGGCCCTAATGCCCAAATAGAGGCACGCATCGTTTTAACTAATTCATAGGGAGCACAAAATTCGTTGATATGACGAGCATCAACAAAAACAGAGCCGTTGCGTTCGACTTTAGTACCTAAACGATTAAGTAACTTAATGGTGGTATCAATATCTTTTAGCTTAGGAACATTGGTTAATTCTACTGGCTCTTCGGCAAGGATAGCAGCGAACAGAATTGGTAGTGCAGCATTTTTTGCGCCTGAAATAGTGACCTCACCGGATAAGCAGGTAGGCCCTTGTACTCTAAATTTATCCATCTGTAGAACTCTCTTTTTTATTTTGCTGTACGCTGTATACCTACTGAATTAAAGCCCGCTGAGTTTACGATCCCTTTTCCACTCTTCAGGTGTGTAGGCTTTAATAGATAAAGCGTGAATACGATTATCTGCGATATATTCCATCAAAGGGGCATAAATGGTTTGTTGTTGTTTCACTCTGCTCATTCCTTCAAACATCGCGCCAACAACCACAACCTGAAAATGACTGCCATCACCATTAACAATGACTTCATCTAAAGATAGGGTATCCATTAATACTTGTTTGATTTCATTTGTATCCATAATTGCTCAATCTCAACGTTAAAATAATAATCAGTTGCCTATCCTAATAGAATCCGGCCTACTCTTAAACCATGAAAAACCCCCTTAATGATAAAAGTATCAATAAGGGGGATTTTTTTATTGCTTTATCGGGAAAAGCATTAAGCAATATTCATAATTTCATCAAGATCATAGAGTGTGATTAGCGTTTGAAAGCGCTCACTAACACCTTGAATAACACATTGACGCTCAAGTGCTTCCATTTCGGCCTTTAGATGGACAAAAAGTGCTAATCCTGTTGAGTCAATATGATCAAGTTGAGAAATATCGATGATATTAATATCAGCTAATAACGCTTTACGTTGTTGCCAAACTGGCAATAACGTTTCTCTATCTAGCGTTCCTTGGAAAGAGAGTATTTCACCCTCTTTTTGCCAATTTAACGAAGCTGACATACTATTTTTTCTCATCTAATGTAATCGGTGTTTTGGCACTAATTTCTAATTGCTTAGTTAAACCATCAACCCCTTTCGCACTTAAAATATCAGACCACTCATTTTGTTTGGTGGTGATCATGCTAACGCCTTCGGCAATCATATCATAGGCTTGCCATTCACCCGTTTTACTGTTCTTGCGCCATTGAAAATCAAGGCGTACTGGTGGTCGACCATTTTTATCAATAATAGTGACACGAATAGTCAAGTTTGATTTATCCGCAAAAGGTTTAGCGGGTTCTATGCGATATTCTTGCCCTTCATACATTGCTAATGCTTGACCATATACTTGTGCAAGATAATCTTTAAAAGCGGCAAAGTAAGCATCACGCTGAGCCGGCGTTGCATTACGATAATAAGGCCCTAACACTAATGCTCCGGCATATTTGATATGTACATAAGGTAACAACTCTTGTTGAACAATCTCACGTAACAGTTCCGGATTTTTACGGATTTCTGGTTGCTCAGTTTTTAATTTATCAAAGGTTTTTTGCGCGGCATCTTCCATCAAAGCATAAGGATTGGTTTTATCGACCGCCATCGCAAAAGGTGTTATCACCAATAATGCGACCATTAATAAGCGTTTAAACATACTCGCTTCCTCTTGGGATTATATTTCAGTAAATACGGTGCACTAAATAAACCACACCGTAAGCGAATGAGCATTAAGGTAATGCTGGTTGTTCGGTTTGCGTTTTTGAGTCAGAGGTTGTTTTTCCATCTCCGTCACCGGTTTTATAAAGGAACTGACCAATCAAATCTTCAAGCACCATGGCTGAATGGGTATTGGTAATTCTGCCACCATCCTTTAGAAAATCAGAACCTAAATCTTCATCATAAAAGCCGAGATTTAAGGCCAAAAACTGTTCACCTAATAAACCTGATGTGCGAATAGAAAGAGAACTGCTGTCAGGAATATGGTCATAAATGTTTAAAATATCGAGAGCAACTTCAGGACGATAGTTACCTTCCATCTCTTCTTTTAAGGTAATAGAGGCAACGCGACCAATAACCACCCCACCGATTTTAACCGGTGAACGCTCTTTTAAACCACCAATATTACCAAAACTTGCGTAGACACGATAAGTAGGTTGATTACCCACTTCTTTAATATCAGCCACTTTTAAGCTTAAAAAGACAACCGCTATCAGTGCAATAACAACAAATAAACCAACCCAAACTTCAATTTTTTTACTTTGCATGACTTAATTCCCAAACATCAGTGCAGTTAGCACAAAATCTAAACCTAATACGGCTAACGATGAATGAACAACGGTACGCGTTGTTGCTCTGCTAATCCCTTCCGATGTTGGGATTGCGTCATATCCGTTAAAAAGCGCTATCCAAGTCACGGTAATGGCAAACACGACACTCTTAATAAAACAATTCACTAAGTCTTTTTGCCACTCAACCGCACCTTGCATTGATGCCCAGAAAAAGCCTTCATCAATGCCTTTCCAATCCACGCCGACAATAGCACCACCCCAGATCCCCACCGCAACAAAGATCAGTGAAAGCAATGGCATACTAATAAACCCGGCCCAAAAACGTGGCGCAACCACACGTCTAAGAGGGTCGACAGCCATCATTTCTAAACTGGATATCTGCTCTGTTGCTTTCATTAAACCTATTTCTGCGGTCAGTGCTGAACCTGCGCGTCCAGCAAATAATAGTGCCGTCACTACAGGACCTAACTCTCGTAACAAAGAAAGCGCGACCATCATACCTAGGCTCGCTTCCGCACTAAATGTCGTCAGTACTAGATAGCCCTGTAAACCAAGAACCATGCCAATAAAAAGTCCAGAAACCATAATGATCAGTAGCGACTGAACACCAACACTGTACAGTTGCTTCATTAATAATGGCCACTGCTTACGAAACTCAGGCTTACCGATCAATGCTCGAAATAGCATGATGCCGGCTCTACCAAAAGTCGCAAAAATCGACAGTGATCGCGCGCCTAACCGCGCTAGTAAATTAACCACGTACTAATTACCTCGTCCTAATAGATCATCCTGATAGTTCCCCGCAGGAAAACGGAAAGGTACAGGTCCATCAGCAATACCATCTAAAAACTGTCTTACTTGTCTGTCTGGATTTTCCTGTAGCTCTTTTGCACTTCCCTGAGCAATGATTTTCTGTTCTGCAATAATATATGCATAATCGGCAATACTCAGTACTTCAGGGACATCATGAGACACCACCACACAAGTGACCCCTAATGCATGGTTTAATTCATCAATCAGTTTTACTAATACCCCCATGGTAATGGGATCTTGTCCAACGAATGGCTCGTCAAACATGATTAAATCTGGATCAAGGGCTATCGCTCTTGCTAAAGCGGCTCTGCGCGCCATTCCCCCCGATAATTCAGATGGCATTAAATTAGCTGCCCCTCTTAACCCTACCGCTTCTAACTTCATCATCACGGTAGTGTGAATTAACGCCTCGGGTAAATTAGTATGCTCTCTTAATGGGAAGGCGACATTTTCAAATACATTCATATCAGTAAAAAGGGCGCCTGATTGAAAAAGCATACTCATTTTTTTTCTTGACTGATATAAAGCAGAGCGTGATAACTTAGGAATATTGTCACCATCAAACCAAATATCACCACTATCAGGCAGAATTTGTCCCCCCATCAAGCGTAATAAGGTGGTTTTACCTATCCCTGAAGGCCCCATTATTGCAGTCACTTTTCCTCTAGGCACATCCAGATTGATTTGCGAAAAAATCTTTCTGCTACCGCGAGTAAAGTTCATATTGCGCACTTCAATTAAATTGTCTGGTTGTGCGTTCATGAATAAAACGTCCTTAAGCCTGTCTGCATAAACAAAATTTATACGCTATTTTGGCAGGTCATTGTCAATGTTACAAAGAAATCACCACTATTTAGCAATTTATTGCACGGTTGATTTTACTTTTCGTGCTTGGCTAGTCAAAATATGGTGAATTAGCAAAACCTTTTGACAATAATGTTTTTTATCAGCCCTGTCTTATTGGTTTTTTCTTTATTTTTCACTCATTGTTGGAAAACTGATGGCATGTTGATTACTTTGTCTCTTCTCATTGTTGGGTTGATGTTATTAGTCTATGCATCAGACCGACTGGTGTATGGTGCAAGTGTGTTTGCTCAATCATTAAAGCTCCCTCCTGCCGTTATCGGTATTGTTATTGTGGGAATGGGTACTTCATTGCCGGAGCTTTTTGTTGCAACCGACGCGGCCATCCACAATTTACCCGAGATAGCGATAGGTACAGCAATAGGATCTTCATTAACGAATCTGCTACTGATTGCTGGGATTGGAGCGATGATTTATCCCATGAATATCCAATCTGCGGTACTAAAAAAAGAACTTCCTTTGATGATTATAGTCATCTTATTAGCAGGACTGGTGGTTTCTAATGGTCATCTAGGGTTGAGAGAAGGCTGTTTACTTTTTTTCATCGGCTTCGCCTCTCTTTTTCTAATGATAAAAATGCTCCATAAAACCTTAACACAAGTGCGCCATGTGTTACCGCTAGAGACACTTTCACGTTTTGAATTACAAACTAATCCACGTAATTCTGTTGCCCTATTTTGGGTGGTTATTGCATTACTGATAATCCCTGTTGCAACAAGAATGATCATTGATAATGTTTTTATCATCATGCAACAGTATCATCTCAGCGGTTTTTTAGTTGGACTAACCTTGCTATCTATTGGCACCAGTTTACCTGAATTAGCAACGACCGTTGTGGCAGCCTTAAGACGTGAAAATGAACTGGCTCTAGGCAATATTATTGGCGCTAATATTTTTAATCTCACCTTTGTGCTAGGCATGCCCGCATTACTCTCTCCTAGCACATTTAATATGCAAGCATTCTATTTTAGTTTTACTGTGCTGGTGGCCGCGGGCCTACTTTTCTCACTCTTTTCATTGGGGCGCAAACAGCGGCTAAACCGTGGAAAGGGGATTTTCTTATTAGTTTGTTTTATTGTTTATATTACGGTGTTGTGCGTTGCACATTCTCTCTTAACCTAAAATAAATGGTACAAAAAAATGACCGGATTTGATTTTCAGCAAGCAGGTAAAAAGGTTCTTCAAATTGAACAAGAAGGATTAGCTGAGTTAGCACAATATATCAATGACGATTTTTCTCTTGCCTGTGAAAAAATCTTTCACTGTCAGGGAAGAGTGATTGTTATGGGCATGGGAAAATCAGGTCATATTGGGCATAAAATTGCCGCCACCTTTGCCAGTACCGGCACCCCTTCTTTTTTTGTTCACCCCGGTGAAGCCAGTCATGGCGATTTAGGTATGGTGACAGAAAAAGACATTGTGCTGGCAATTTCAAATTCAGGTGAAGCCAGTGAAATTCTCGCCCTTATCCCTGTCCTCAAGCGTAAACAGATCCTTTTAATTTGTATGACACGCTCACCTCAAAGTACAATGGGGAAAGCTGCTGATATTCATCTTTGTATAAAAGTCCCTAAAGAAGCTTGTCCGTTAGGTTTAGCCCCTACCACCAGCACGACGGCAACACTGGTGATGGGAGATGCCTTAGCTATCGCTTTATTGCGCGCTCGAGGTTTTACGGCGGAAGACTTTGCACTATCGCATCCCGGTGGTGCATTGGGGCGCAAATTATTGCTTCATGTCAGTGATTTAATGAATAAAGATGATGATATTCCACGCGTCAGCAAAGAAGCGACATTACGCGAAGCACTGGTAGAGATCACCCGTAAAAAATTAGGTATGACCGTTATCTGTGATGATAATATGTTGATTAACGGTATTTTTACTGATGGTGATTTGCGTCGTATCTTTGATTTAGGTATTGACCTTAATAATGCCAAAATATCAGATGTAATGACGAAAGGCGGAATTCGCATTTCCCCAGATAGCTTAGCGGTAGAAGCGCTTAATTTAATGCAAGCAAAGCATATCACTTCACTGTTAGTCACTGAACCAGATAGTGATATTTTATTAGGTGTTTTACATATGCACGATTTATTGCAAGCTGGGGTTGTTTAAGCTTGTTATGCGCTCATAAGGATAAAGATGAATACAATGATAGAGACCTGCTACGGTGCAGTAAGCAAGCAAATAATGCAAAAAGCAGAAAAAGTCCAATTGCTGATTTGCGATGTTGATGGTGTGATGTCTGACGGACTTATTTATATGGGCAATAACGGTGAAGAGTTGAAAGCGTTTAATGTCCGTGATGGCTATGGCATTCGTTGTTTACTTACATCGGGTATTGAGGTCGCTATCATTACGGGTCGTCAATCTAAGCTTTTAGAAGATAGAGCCAAAACACTTGGCATTACATATCTTTACCAAGGACAGCATAATAAGCTTTTGGCGTATCAACAACTGTTAGATACACTAAACCTTAAACCAGAACAGACAGCCTATATTGGCGATGATCTGATTGATTTACCGGTAATGGAAAAAGTAGGACTGTCAGTTGCCGTTGCTGATGCCCATCCATTACTCACACCTCGTGCCGACTATGTTACCCATATTTTAGGTGGACGCGGTGCAGTACGAGAATTATGTGATTTGATCCTATTAGCCCAAGGTCGACTTGAAGAAGCTAAAGGTTTATCGATTTAAACGTATAACGACACAGAATGAATAAATTAAAATCCTGGTTTACCCTGATTTTAGCCATTATTGCTCTTGGGCTAATTGGCTGGAACTATACTAACAATACTGAGCTTGATGATGGAAAGATTGTTGAAGATGGTCAACCCACCTACCAATCTAAATCATCAATATCCTTTGTTTATGAACCAACAGGTATACTGGGATATAAACTAGTTGCTGATGATGTCAAAAACTATGCTCAGCAAAAGTTTACATGGTTTACTAATCCTGTCTTAACGACTTATTCGCCGACAGGAGATGCAACATGGACAGTGCGTGCAAATAAAGCCAAACTGACAAACAGTAAAATGCTCTATCTTTATGGCGACGTTCAAATTGATAGTTTAACTGATGACTCCCAACTTCAGCGGATCAGCACAGAAAATGCTATCGCAGATCTGGATACACAAGATGTTTCCTCTGATGATGAAGTGACTATTATCGGCGTCGGACTGAAATCAGTCGGCTTAAAAATGCGAGGCAATCTGCGTGAAAAACGTGCAGAGCTGATTGAACAGGTGAACACCTATTATGAGATCCCTAATGAATCGAAAAATCCGTAATACACTAATTATCAGTACGTTATTCTCAATAAGTGTCCCAGTTATGGCACTTAAAGATGATACACAACAACCTATTGTTGTTAATTCCGAGAAACAGTCACTTAATTTAGAAAAAAACATTACCACTTTCACACAAAATGTTGTGGTAAAACAAGGCTCTATTGATATAAGAGCTGATAAAGTAGTGGTTACACGTCCTGGTGGCGATTCTAAAAAAATCGTGATTGAAGCTTTTGGTAACCCTGTGACATTCTATCAGTTACAAGATGATGGTAAACCAATCAAAGGTCGTGGTGATAAAATGACCTATGAGATGGACAAAGAGCTGGTGACCTTAACAGGTAAGGCTTATCTTGAACAATTAGACAGTAATATCACCGGTGATAAAATCACTTATCTCGTACCGACACAACAAATGGAAGCATTTAGCGGTAAGGGAAAACAAGTCACCACCGTTTTACTCCCTTCTCAGTTACAAGAGAAAGGTCCCGGTGTTAACAACAAAGGTAAGTAACACTTTATGGCGCTGTTAAAAGCTGAAAATTTAGCAAAAGCATACAAAGGGCGCACCGTTGTCGGTGATGTGAGCCTCAATGTTAACTCCGGTGAGATTGTTGGCTTACTTGGCCCTAACGGTGCGGGGAAAACCACCACCTTTTATATGGTGGTAGGTATTGTCGCCCGTGATGCGGGTAGCATTACTATCGACGATGAAGATATTACCTTACTCCCGTTACATGAGCGTGCGCGTAAGGGTATTGGTTATTTGCCACAAGAAGCCTCTATTTTTAGACGCTTAAGCGTTTATGACAATATCATGGGAATTTTAGAAATACGCCATGATTTAACGGCCGAACAACGAAAAGATCGTGCAGAAGAGCTACTTGAAGAGTTTAATGTCAGTCACTTACGTAATAGTTTAGGGCAATCTTTATCAGGGGGTGAACGCCGTCGTGTAGAGATAGCACGGGCGCTAGCGGCAAATCCTAAATTTATTTTATTGGATGAGCCTTTTGCCGGTGTTGACCCTATTTCCGTTTTAGATATTAAGAAAATTATCCAACATCTACGCGATTATGGCTTGGGCGTATTAATTACCGACCATAATGTACGCGAAACCTTAGATGTGTGTGAACGTGCTTATATCGTCAGTCAAGGACACCTTATTGCCCATGGTTCACCAGAAGAAATTTTGGCAAATGAGCAAGTTAAACGTGTTTACTTAGGTGAAGGCTTCCGCCTGTGATCTGAGTGACACTTTTATTTCGTCACGGATGACAACATAAGAGGATCCATCGCATCACTATGAAACAAAGTCTGCAACTTCGTCTTAGTCAGCAATTGGCCATGACGCCACAGCTCCAACAGGCTATTCGTTTGTTGCAACTTTCTACGCTTGAATTACAACAAGAAATTCAACAAGCCCTTGAATCTAACCCATTGCTTGAACAAGAAGACGATCAAGCTGATGTAACGCATCCTGATAGCTCATCAACACAAGAGAGTGATGATAGTACACCAGACAATGAGCATGATAATGAGGTATTAGATACCCTAGATGCACTAGAGCAAAAGGAGATGCCTGACGATCTTCCTCTCGATACCCAATGGGAAGAAATTTACACCGCAGGCACCCCTTCAGGCACCAGTAATGATTATGCGGCTGATGAATTACCACTCTATCAAGGTGAAACCACGGCTTCACTGCAAGATTACCTAACTTGGCAAGCTGACCTAACACCTTTTACTGATACTGATCGTGCTATCGCGACAAGCATTATTGATGCTGTCGATGAAACAGGATATTTAACAGTTTCAACAGATGACATTCTTGCCGGAATGGGTGATGATGAGTTAGAGCTTGATGAGATTGAAGCGGTATTAAAGCGTATTCAACGCTTTGATCCCGTAGGTGTCGCAGCCAGAGACTTAAAAGAGTGTCTGTTAATTCAATTGTCGACATTTCCAACTAATACACCTTATTTGAAAGAGACTCAACTTGTTATTGAGCACTATTTAGCGTTATTAGGTAATCGTGATTTTCGCCAATTAATGCGTCACACTAAGCTACGTGAAGAGACATTAAAAGTAGTGATTGAGACCATTCAATCTCTTGATCCAAAACCGGGTTTAAGTATTGATACAGAGGAATCACAGTATGTTATTCCTGATGTACTGGTAAAAAAATCAGGAGAACACTGGCAAGTTGAGTTAAATACGGATAGCATTCCCCGCCTACGCATAAATGAGACTTATGCAGCGCTTGGGCAATCAGCTCAAAACGAAAGCGATGGGAAATTTATTCGTGACAATTTACAAGAGGCTAAATGGCTGATAAAAAGCTTAGAAAGCCGTAATGAGACATTATTAAAAGTCGCTCATTGCATTGTTGACACACAGCAGGCGTTTTTCGAATTCGGTGAAGAGCATATGAAACCCCTTGTTTTGGCCGATATTGCAGAACAGGTTGAGATGCACGAGTCCACCATTTCTCGCGTTACAACGCAAAAATATTTGCATTGTCCTCGGGGAATTTTCGAATTGAAGTATTTTTTCTCAAGCCACGTAAATACTGATAACGGAGGTGAAGCCTCTTCAACAGCAATTCGGGCTTTAGTGAAGAAACTAATCGCAGCAGAAAACCCAGCGAAACCACTAAGTGATAGTAAACTGGCAAATATGCTCGCCGAGCTTGGTATACAGGTTGCTCGACGAACTGTTGCGAAATATAGAGAGTCATTATCCATCCCGCCTTCAAATCAACGTAAAGAGTTGGTTTGAGCATAATTGAGAAGGAAGACACTATGGAACTTCAAATCACTGGTCATAATATTGAATTAACTGATGCTCTGCGTGATACCGTCAAAGCAAAAAGCGCTAAATTACCTCAGTTCTTTGACAAAATTAATAACGTCCAAGTTATCCTCAAAGTCGAAAAAGTGACTAAAATTGCGGAAGCGACGATTCAAGTAAATGGCGGTGAATTACATGCCTCTGCGGAAGCAGAAGATATGTACGCAGCAATTGATGGATTAATGGATAAACTGGCTCGTCAATTAACCAAACACAAAGATAAACTGAGACAACATTAATTCATTTCCCATTGTAAAATGGGAATACAATCGGCGATGTTAGAGTGTTATTGATGTCGCGTTTGTTCAATTAAAAACAGCGCCTAAATAATCCGCTAACAAAAACCAGATGTCACTCTGTGGCATCTGGTTTGCTGGTCTAAGTGAATAAGACAATGAACAACGATACAAAGATGAATATTAGCGACGTACTTACTCTGGCATGTACACATAACAATGTGCATTGTACAAGTAAAAAACGCGCGTTAGAAATTATCAGTGAGAATGCAGCTCAAGCACTGAATTTACCAGAGACACTGATTTTTGAGGCTTTATTAACGCGTGAAAAAGTCGGTACAACAGGGATTGGGGGTGGATTGGCTATCCCTCATGGGCGTATTGAAAGTGATGAAACTGAAAAAGTTGTTGGTGTGTTTCTTCACCTAAGCGAGCCTATTGCCTTCGACGCTATTGATAATCAACCTGTCGATTTGTTGTTTGCATTACTCGTTCCTGCAACACAATGTAAGGAACATTTACACACACTGTCTTTGATTGCAAAACAGTTGGCTGACAAAAATTTATGTCGCCGACTACGCTCCGCACAAAGTGATGAAGAGCTTTATCAGATTATCACAGAATAAACCTAATGGGTTTGGGTTTATCAGGACGCGAATAGCATACAGTGGAATGATATTCATCACTGGGAAATTAAGGGGAGCTACCTCATGGTGCTGATGATAGTCAGCGGACGCTCTGGTTCAGGTAAGTCAGTCGCTTTGCGTGCGCTTGAGGACATGGGATTTTATTGCGTTGATAACTTACCTGTCGATCTGTTACCGGAGCTTGCGAAAACACTGGCTGAGCGTGATGCTGCCGCTGCCGCAGTCAGTATTGACGTACGTAATATGCCAGAATCACCGGAGATTTTCGAAAAGGCGCTGGAAAGTTTACCCGCGGAATATTCTCCACAACTGTTATTTTTAGATGCTGATAGAAATACGCTGATCCGCCGTTATAGTGATACTCGACGCCTACACCCTCTTTCAACGAAAAACCTCTCGCTAGAAATGGCGATTGATACAGAGAGTGATCTGCTCGAACCTTTACGATCACGGGCTGATCTGATTATTGATACCTCAGAGATGTCAGTGCATGAATTAGCCGAAATGCTACGTACACGCTTACTCGGTAAACGTGAACGCGAATTGACCATGGTATTTGAGTCTTTCGGTTTTAAACATGGTATTCCTATCGATGCTGATTATGTCTTTGATGTACGATTTTTACCTAATCCCCACTGGGATCCCAAATTACGCCCAATGACGGGGTTAGATCGTCCAGTCGCAGCCTTCCTCGATCGCCATACTGAAGTGCATAACTTTATTTATCAAACAAGAAGTTATCTAGAACTTTGGCTACCGATGTTAGAGACGAATAATCGTAGTTACCTAACTGTTGCTATTGGTTGTACTGGCGGCAAACATCGTTCTGTTTACGTGGCTGAACAACTGGCTGACTATTTCCGCTCTAGAGGGAAAAACGTACAATCACGCCATAGAACACTTGAAAAGCGCAAATGACCCAATATCGACGCGTAGCGATAAAAAACCGTTTAGGCATGCATGCAAGGCCTGCCATGAAATTGTTTGATTTGGTCAATACATTTCAATCAACGGTGACGTTACGTAACCATGAGGGCGTTGAGGCGCAAGCAGATAGTGTGATTGCGATGTTGATGTTAGATTCCGAACAAGGCAGTCACATCGATATAGAAGCCAGTGGCTGTGATGAAAAAGAAGCGATTGATGCGATTATTGCATTATTTGAATCAGGGTTTGATGAAGATTAATTCTAATTAAAAACAATAGATTAGCATTTCTTAACAAAAATCCCAGAAAGAGACTGTGATCACTGCCTCTTTCTTTTTGCTACAGAACCGCCTATTATCTTACATAGAGTTTAACAACACCCCCACCTAATCCGTGGGGGTGTTGTTTTGCATTGGAACAAATTGGAGTGTGGTATGACAAAGCCAACAATTATCATCAATGAACTTGATGCAGAACGTTTAGATTCATTACTAGAGCAACCTGCCTTTGCAGACAGCCCAATTGCAGAAGCTTTAAATGAAGAGTTAGATCGTGCTGACATTGTTACACCAGCTGATATCCCTGCTAACATCGTCACCATGAACAGCAAAGTCCGTTTTATGGACTTAAAAAATAATGAAGAGCGTATTCGTACTTTAGTTTACCCTGCTTCATTAAAAGATAGTGCGACTGAATTATCAGTCATGGCGCCAATGGGGGCTGCACTATTAGGTTTAGCTATCAATGATGAGATCAGTTGGCAGCTTCCTAATGGCCTTGAAACTAAGGTCAAAGTATTAGAAATTCTCTACCAACCTGAAGCTGCTGGTGAATTACACCGTTAAGCAATGCTGAAGGTTCGCGTGTTATTTTTTATCTTATTAACGCAATAAAATACAAGTAAGCGCGATATCTCAGCCCACTTATGGGCTGAGATTAAAGGCAAGGTGCTACTGACCTGCGATACTCATTTCTGGTAATAGTAGTGATCCACACTGAATATTACTGCGTGTTTCAATATCATCACCTATTGTGGCAATATTCGCCCACATCTCTTTCAAGTTACCGGCAATAGTCACTTCACTCACTGGATACTGAATTTCACCATTTTCGACCCAGAAACCGCTCGCACCACGGGAATAATCCCCTGTCACCGTGCTAACCCCTTGTCCCATTAACTCAGTGACCACAAGCCCTGTGCCCATCTCTTTTAACAACTCATCAAAGGAGAGACCTTGCCCTGGGATACGCCAGTTATGAATGCCCCCCGCATGTCCATTGCTTTTTAACCCTAATTTTCTTGCGGAATAGCTAGTAAGGAGCCACTCTTGCAGTACCCCATCTTTAATAATATCTGCATCTGATGTGCGTACCCCTTCACTATCAAAAGGCGTTGATGCTAATCCCCCCACAATATGTGGACGCTCTTGAATATTTAACCATTGAGGGAAAATCTGTTTTCCTAAGCTATCTAACAAACAAGATGACTCACGGTAGATCATGCTACCACTGATGGCTGCCACTAAATGACCGAAGATCCCCGTGGCTACTTCCGCTGAGAAGAGAACAGGCGCTTTCATGGTGGATAATTTACGGGGAGCTAGACGAGATAAGGTACGGCGTGCACACTCTTGTCCTACCCATTCAGGAGATTGTAATGCCTCAAAACGGCGACTAATGGTATAGGCATAATCGCGCTCCATATCCTCACCCTCACGAGCGATAACGCAACTCGACATTGAATAACGAGATGAAGAGTAGCTTTTTAATAAACCAAGGCTGTTACCAAAGACACGAGTTCCACTATGACTATTAAAGCTTCCCCCTTCGGTATTGACGATACGGCTATCACTGTCTAATGCAGCTTGCTCCGCTCGAGACGCCAGCTCAATCGCTTTATCTGCTGTTATGTCTGTTGGGTGGTAGAGATCAAGAAAAGGGGCATCGAAGGCTAACAGGGCTTTATCAGCAGGCCCTGCATAAGGATCAACAGAAGTGTAGCGCGCAATATCTACAGCCGCTTGTACTGCACGTTTAATCGCATCAGGACTTAAATCTGTAGAAGATGCACTCCCTTTACGTTGTTGCTGATAGACGGTGATCCCTAAGGCACCATCACTATTAAATTCAACATTTTCTACTTCACCATAGCGTGTACTAACGCTTATGCCTGTTGATTTATTAATTGCAACTTCTGCACCGTCACACTGTTTTGCGGCGATCTCCAGTGCAAGAGAAACTGCCTCTTCCAGCTGTTTTACCTGATCTGTATTATTCATTGAGAACCATTTTCCTAAGGAGAACATCACTTTTTACTTATTTTTGCTAAAGTAAATCAATTGACAGGTGGTCAACAAGCGATTTTCCCAGTTACAATAGAAGATATATGAATGTTATCACCCGTCGGGCTTTTGGTCATTCACCAAATCACACTCCCGGCTTACTCTGCAACAGGAATTTTTATTATGGCAAAGCAGCCAGAAGAGTGGCACTACCTCAATCCTGAATTTGACAATACACCGTTAGAAGAGGAAGAAGAGGAAGAGATCATTTGGGTCAGCAAAAGTGAAATTAAACGTGATGCTGAAGCGTTAAAGAAATTAGGCACCGAACTTGTTGAGTTAAGTGCTCAAGAGCTTGAACGTGTTCCTCTTGATGAAAAACTACTCGCTTCAATTAAATTGGCGCAAAAGGTACAACGCGAAGCGCGTCGTCGCCAAATTCAATATATCGGTAAGTTACTCCGTAATGTTGATGAAGAGCCGATCCGCCAAGCACTAGATAAACTAAAAAATCGCCATAATCAGCAAATTTTAGTGTTACATAAACTAGAAGATCTGCGTACACGTCTGATTGACGGCGGTAATGAAGTGATTGAGGAAGTGGTAGCGCTTTATCCTATGGCCGATCGCCAGCAATTACGCACACTTATTCGTAATGCTAAAAAAGAGAAAGAAGCCAATAAACCGCCAAAATCATTCCGCTTATTGTTTCAATATCTAAAAGATCTCTCAGAGTCAGCTTAACGACTGATGCTCCTGAAAACGCAGTGCTAAATCATGATACCACTGCGGTTTTCAGGATACCTTGTAATACTTATGGGCTTTCAGCTAGCTCTACTTAGCTTTTTTATGTTCACAATGAAAGCGAAATAGCTCTTTACCCAGCGTCTCTTGCGCTTCTTGCATTATCTCAATAATGGGCTGGAAGGTGCGGGAATGATGCGGTGCATGTCTGAAAACAATATTAACAGGCAATTCAATTTCTCCTGTTAATACATCCCATAACGCATCAAGATTATTACCGAATGCTTCATCTAATTGAAATTGCTGAGCAAACTGATGATAAAAAGCATCTCGATCCGCCAATGTGCTGAAATCAAAAATAATCTGTTTCATTAAGGTGCAACTCTTTGCATGGTACGGTAATGATCGGTGGTTAAATAAATTAATCCGTCATTAGAATATAGCAAGCGATCGCTACCACGATGTCCACATTGATAATTGACATCTGCTTCAAACCATTGGCGCCCTGCTTCTTCAGGTAACTGTTTTTCACGGTTCATAAAGCGATCACCACCAATCGCCCGTCCTGGTAAAACTTCACATAAATTGCCCGCTTTCGCATTCCAACCTTTAGCACGAGCCTCTTTTTTGCTGATATAAAAATCAGGTAAACGAGCGTGTTGTTGCAAATAATCAGCCACTTTATTGGCTTGTGTCTTTTCATCAATTGCTAAAGGACGTTGAGACTCAGGCTGACTGATTGAACTCTTTGACGATGTAGATGTTGTTGATGTAGGAGGCGCTGTTGCTGGTATCTGCGTTTCAGGTACTAATCCTTTATACAGAACAAAAAATAAAACAGCCACAACAATAAGAACAGGGAATAGACGTTTGCCCATAAATAGCTCCATTTACTCACTTAAATAGAAACTCCATCATAGCGATGGAGTTTTATTGGGGTAATTTGTATAAATAGATAACAATAACAACTGTTAAGCAGTACCACCAACGGTTAACTTATCCAATTTCAGTGTCGGTTGCCCAACCCCTACTGGTAAGCTTTGCCCCTCTTTGCCACACACCCCGACACCTTTATCTAATGCGAGATCATTACCCACCATAGAAACTTGTTGCATCGCTTCAATACCTGAACCAATCAAGGTTGCGCCTTTAATTGGTTTAGTAATTTTACCCTTTTCAATTAAATAGGCTTCTGAAGTTGAGAAAACAAACTTACCGGAGGTAATATCAACTTGCCCACCACCAAAGTTTGGCGCATAAATACCGCGATCGACACTGGCGATGATCTCTTCAGGAGAAGATTTACCCGCAAGCATATAGGTGTTGGTCATACGTGGCATTGGCAAATGTGCATAGGATTCACGACGCCCATTGCCCGTCGGTTTTACCCCCATTAAACGCGCATTCATCTTATCTTGCATATAGCCTTTTAAGATGCCATTTTCGATTAATACGTTGTATTGGCCTGGTACGCCTTCATCATCAATCGCCACGGAGCCTCGTCGGCCTTCAATTGAACCATCATCCACGATAGTACATAACTCAGAAGTTACCTTATCGCCAATACGCCCAGAGAATACCGATGTTTGACGACGATTAAAATCACCTTCTAAACCATGTCCAACAGCTTCATGTAATAAAACACCGGGCCATCCGGCGCCTAAAACCACAGGCATTGTACCTGCCGGTGCAGCAATAGCCGATAAATTAACTAATGCCATGCGTACCGCTTCACGGGCATAAGTCGCTGCATGGGTTTCGCCATTTTCTTTAGTCAGAAAATAATCATAACCAAAACGACCACCGCCACCACTTGAACCACGTTCACGTTTACCGTCATCTTCGACCAGTACGCTTACTGAAAGACGTACAAGAGGACGCACATCCGCCGCTAAAGTACCATCCGTTGCAGCAACTAACACATGCTCATATACCCCCGTTAATGAGGCATTGACTTGTTTAACACGTTTATCTTCAGCCCGTGCCACACGATCAACGTCATGTAATAGTGCTATTTTTTCTTCACGAGACAAACTTTGTAATGGATCATTTAGGTTGTATAACGGAGTATGTTGAATAGCACCCAGTGTATGGATCTGCCCATTGCCTTGTGCTTGCACAATACTACGCGCAGCATGAGCACTTTGGTTAAGTGCGTTGAGTGTTAATTGGTCTGCATAAGCAAAACCTGTTTTTTCACCATAAATCGCTCTAACGCCAACCCCTTGGTCAATATTGTAAGAGCCATCTTTAATTATCTGATCATCTAATATCCATGCTTCGTGGTAGCTTGATTGAAAATAAAGATCACCATAATCAATTTGACGCTGTGCAAGCTGCTCTAGTGTCGATGCTAAATCATCTAAACTCAGGTTGTTCGCTTCCAACAGACTTTCGCTGACAACAGCTAAACTCATAATTCTTTTTTATCCTTAACTTTTTTTATTAAGTGTGTCAGTTTCGGGCGAAAGCGATTATGTTTCACAACCCGTATCTGTTCACGCATACCTTCTAAACTATCGACTCGAATATTGAGCGTTAGGGCACTGACCGCATCAGGGTTCTTTTTCAATACTTTCCCCCAACCATCCACTGCCATTGTATGACCCCATGTGCGACGAGCATCATGGGTACCGACTTGAGCCGGTGCCAAAATAATACACTGATTTTCAATAGCCCGCGCGCGTAACAATGGCTCCCAGTGCGCTTTACCTGTTAAACAAGTAAAGGCTGCCGGTACAGAAATAATTTCAGCACCTTTTTCTCTTAATGCTTGGAAAAGACCGGGAAAACGTAAATCATAACAAATCGTTAAACCTAATTTCCCCACAGGTGTATCCACTACAGTCAAGCGTTCACCACGTTGATAAATGGCTGATTCATTATATTCGCCTTGTTCATCATCAATGTTCACATCAAACATATGAATTTTGTCATAACGAGCGCGGATCACCCCTTCATCATCAAAAACTAAACTACTACTGGTGATCTGCTCAGGAGAATCTCGGCTAATCAATGGCATTGAACCCACTAAGATCCACACCTTATAGCGCTGCGCCATATTAGCAATCGCATCTTGTAATGGCCCTTTCCCCTGAATTTCAGCATGTTTATGATAATCTTTTGCGCTGGAGAAAAGTAATGCATTTTCAGGCGTTAATACAAGCTTGACTGAATCGGGGAGTTGCTTAATCTGTTGCTCTATTTGCGCCAGATTATTTTTTATATTTTTTCCGCTACAAAGCTGCAAAAGTGCGACATTAACTTTTTTCATAACGCCTGATCCTCCTTAAGTTGACGCAGTACTTCGTCAATCTTGGGTTGTTCTACCGTTCCGGTAACATGATAACGTATAACTGAAATCTTACTCCAAAGTGGCCCCAGTACTTTTGAAGCTGCAAATACAGCAGCACCAGCGATGGGGTTAATAGCAAATGCGGTAGCAACGCCTACTGTAGCTGATATTTCAGGAGTTACCACTACTTGTAAGTCCATTTTACGCGCCAACAGATCCACTTGACCTTTTATAGCAATATCGGCAATAACACCATCTACAGCAACACTTTTCGCGTTTAAAACACCTTGTTTAACCGTCAAATCACCTTTAATGGAATCATACTCAAAATTATCACTAAAAGTATCTCTAAAGTCGAATTGCAACTTACGTAACAGGGCATCAAAACTGACTAGACGTAATAATTTTCCCGCTTGCCCAACATCCACCTTTTCAATACGACCTTTTCCAAGAGAAGCATTCACTTCACCATTGAGTGTTTTTAGATCAAAATTCCAAGGGGTATTGTGCCACTGCAGTGAGAAATCTGCCGTAAGTGGTGACTGAACAATCGGAATGATATAACCAAAGTAAGCCGCCATTTCATCGACTTCCGGTGCCGTTAGTTTACCTGCCAACTTAGTGATACTGTTGCCTAAACTATCTTCTGACCACACACCACTCACAGATAGCTCGCCACTGCTATTTTTAAGCTTACCTGCAGTTAACAATAATGCTCCGTCACGAGGCTGTATTGCACCTTCAATATTCCCTAGTAATAATCCATTCACCCAACACTCTTGGCAGGCGAAATTGATAGCAGGAATATCTTTAAGTGAAAATTGAACTGCTTTTTTGGCATCAGGCACATTTGCCATTTTTAAGGATTTATTTTCTTCTGTTGGGCTAGCGCCATTAAAATAGAGATAGGTAATATTCACCTGCCAAGGTTGTGCCGTATTGGGTACAAATAAGTCACCTCGTAACTCACTCCCTGAGAAGGATAATTTTACACCATCATCAGCACGCATAATTTCTGTTTGTGGCGCAATCCATTGCTGACCAGCAAAATTAAGTTCAGGCAGACTAATATGAATATTGGTAGGGAAACGTATCGCGTTTTCAGAAGGGGCTAATGATGAAAAAGCCATTAAAGTAGGTAGCCATTTATCGCCTTGCAATCCCTGCAAAGCAATAGTCAATCGTGATTGATCATTTAATTGAGGTAGTGTGAGCGAGGAAGAGACTAAATTACCTTGTAATAGACGTAATGGTTCACCTAACGCCCATTCACTATTTAATGACCACTGATCTTGTGCATCGGCACTAACGTTAAGTTTTTCACTATTCCCTTTTGCTGAAATCACAATGGGGGAAGCGTTTTTAAAGTCATCGGTACTTGGCGCAGCTAACTGACTTTGTAGCGCATTCACTTGTCCGGTCAGATCCACTTGATAATTAACATCCGCTGTTTCTGGAATATTAACACTCACCGCGCCATGCCAAGGTAAAAAACCGCTTAATTTATGTTGTATATCATTAGGTAATCCCTTAATTTTCGCGATATCCCATTGTCCTTTTAGATCAACACCAACTTGATAAGCATCCCGTTGATCACCACCAGCAAAAGAAAATGTAAAAGGTTGACCAAACCAATTCGCGGTTAAAGTATCACTCTCTAATTTATCATTATGGTAACGAAATTGTCCCGTAACACCTTCTAGGGTGGTATCCATAAAGGCTAATGTGACATCGTTATTGTTTAAGTTTACCTGACCAGAAGCGACCACCTGCTCGCCATCAAAAGGAATGTCGAGATGCAAACTCCCGTTAATTTTTCCAGCCACTTTTAGTATTTCAAGTGTATGGCCAATCGTTGCCATTTGCGAAGCTAGAAAATACTCTTTTAAATCATCCCCCGTGGCTTCAATATCTGCATCAATAACAATTTTTTCTTTGTTATAGTCCTCAATAATCGCCGTCAAGTTTTTAGCGGTGGCTTTACCAACCTGAACATTATCAGAGGACATCCATAAGCCGTTATTCTTAAAATTAAGATTAACATTAAGATCAAACAGTGCCGGCCATTCACTATCATATTTGAAAGTTGCCTGTTTTACTGGGGCATAGACTTGAAACCAGCCATTATGTTGTTCAAAAGGGAAATCCCGCGGATCACCATGAAAAATAAACGTACCGTTTTTAACGTTTCCGGCAATAATCGCGTCAGAAAGATATTGTGTTAAATCTTTACCAACATATTTTTCAGGTAAATAGCGCCATGTCTCACCGGCATCGGTCACATTCACTCCCGAAAGAATAGACAGTTGTTGATGCTCTCCTTGTTTTTGATAACGAAAATCACCGGCAACCCAAGCGGAGGTGGCTTTTATATCAATCCCTTGACTCCATAACGACAGAGAATCTCCCTGATGCTGCCAGTAAACCGTACCAGTGCCTTTTTCTATATTAAGTGGCGCTTTAAAAAGCTCAGCAGTATCAATTTCACTGTTATTAAGCGCAAAATTAAGCGCTCCTTGCTGTAATGTGCCCTTTAAATGACCATTAAAATGTGCCACAGAAGGGATTTCTTGCCAGCGTTTCCAAGCAACATTTTGCCAACTGATATCAATGGCACTACGTTTAAAATCATCGGGAGCTACATCAAGAGCAAATGAGTCGACCATGCCAGAAAATTGACGATACTGCCATTGACGCACGACATCAGGCGTTAAAAAAGAGAACAAAGGCAATAACGCAGATAACCGTTCTAATTCAATATTTTTAGCACGGATACGCCAAGCTTCATCTTGTTGTTTTTCTTTAGGTTGATAAAGTACCGCTAAATAACCATCTGGCCATTCATCGCCATCCATCGTTATTTTTCGGGTATAAGGGATATCAGCAAGCCAGCCATTTTCTTGGCGTCTCATACGTAGAATTAAATCTTCTACCTTTAATACATGTGTGCGCCCTTCATTACGCCAATCCATTTCACCTTGATGGATTTGTAACTGGCTACCCGTGATCCGCCCATTACTGATCTCTATCCAATTAGATAGGCTGGCTTTCGCTTCACCAAGGCCACTGTTACTTTTAACCCATTGGCTTAACCAAGGGGAAATATCAACCTCATCAGCGGTGACAAACACCTGTCCTTTATCGAGTGCCCCCTGCTTTTTCGTATAGAGATCAAGACGTACTTTTAGTCCACCATAGTGATTTATTGGGGTATCTAAAGTAACTTCCCCTTGCGCACGATGGCGGTTTTTCTGATTGAGCCACATTAATTCGGGAATATGGAGCGTGCTAGTGTCACCAGAAGGTGATAAAAACACGAAACGGCTATCAACCAATTTAAATCGATCAAACTGTTTTAAGAAAATGGAAGAGATATCATCGGGTTCAGTGAAAGTAATATCACCATTTTGCCCAGTAAAAATAGGCTTTTTGTAATTTACTGCTAATTGTTCAAAGGTTAATTCACGAAAATAGAGTTGAAAATGAAGTAGTGAACGCCAAACATCAAAAGAGAAAGTGATCTGTTCAGCACTCACTTCAACACTGTTATTATCAATATACAGCCCAGTAATTTGGATATCAGGGCCAAAGTTTTGCCATTCTCCTTTCACCTGTGTCATGGTGACTGGGCTATTGAACTGTTTAGATAAATAGGTTTCAATTTCAGGGCGATAATTATCTAAACGAGGCAGAAAATAACGAAATCCACTTAATACTACGGCGAAAATAATCAGGCAAAAAAGGGTTATCAATAATAAAGATTTAGACAGCCGCTTCATTTAGTCTCCTTTCTGCCATCATATTTATTAGCAAGGCGAATCCATTACATCATCACCACATCAAACTGCTCCTGACTATAGAGTAGCTCAGTTTGCACTTTGACTTGCTTCCCAACAAAAATTTCCACTTCGGCTAAAGCATGTGATTCATCACCTTTTAGTGCTTCCACAACAGCGGGGGCGGCATAAACCAAAAAGCGATCTGCGTCTATGGTTTTATGAACACGAACAATTTCTCGTAATATTTCATAACATACCGTTTCAACTGATTTTACTGTACCACGGCCTTGGCAAGTAGGACAGTCATCACAAAGTACATGCTCGAGACTTTCACGGGTTCGTTTACGTGTCATCTCAACCAAACCTAATTGTGAAAAACCATTGATGGTCGTTTTCACGCGATCTTTGCTCAATGCTTGTTCTAAGGAAGCTAATACTCTACGGCGATGATCTTCATTACTCATATCAATAAAATCAATAATGATAATGCCGCCTAAATTACGTAATCTCAGTTGCCGCGCTATCGCCTGACTCGCCTCAACATTGGTATTAAAAATCGTCTCTTCTAAATTACGATGACCAACAAAAGCGCCCGTATTGATATCAATCGTTGTCATTGCTTCGGTTTGGTCGATAATCAGATAGCCTCCTGATTTTAACTCGACCTTTCGCTCTAACGCGCGCTGAATTTCACTTTCAACCCCGTAAAGATCGAAAATAGGTTGATTACCTTGGTGTAATTCAAGTTTAGCGGTTAATTCAGGAATATACTCACCAATAAACTCCTGTAATTGATGATAAGTCAATTTAGAGTCAACTCGAATGCTATCTAATTCAGCCCCTGCAAAATCACGTAGAATACGTTGTGCTAAAGCGAGCTCACCATAAATTTGAATGCGCGTTTTATTTCTTTTTTTACGCTCAATGATTTTATTCCATAGGCGCTTTAAAAAAGCAGCATCTTGTTTTATTTCATGTTCGCCGACACCTTCAGCGGCGGTGCGAATAATAAACCCGCCATTTTCATCACAATACTCTTCTACCAAGCGTTTTAAGCGCTCACGTTCTTCTTCACTTTCAATACGTTGTGAAACACCCACATGAGAAGCACCCGGCATAAACACCAAGTAACGTGATGGTAATGTGATATCTGTTGTAAGACGTGCCCCTTTTGTACCTAGAGGATCTTTCACCACTTGTACAATCAAGTCCTGACCTTGATGTACAAGTTGCGCAATATCACGAACATTAAATTTTTTCTGCTCTTCACCCGCGATACATTCCGTGTGAGGCATAATATCAGAAGCATGTAAAAAAGCGGCTTTCTCAAGCCCAATGTCAATAAATGCAGCTTGCATCCCAGGTAATACACGACTTACCCGACCTTTGTAGATGTTTCCGACAAGACCTCGTTTGGCTTCTCTTTCAACGTGGATCTCTTGTAGTATGCCCCCGCTGATATAGGCCACTCGGGTTTCAGAGGGAGTCACATTCACTAATAGCTCTGCTGTCATGAAATCTCCTTATCATTCGCTAGAGACAAAAATTGAGCTATCAATGCTTCGGTTTCAACAAGCGGTAAGCCGACAACAGCATGATAGCTACCCTCAATCCGTTGTACAAAACGGCCTCCTTTTCCCTGAATACCGTAAGCGCCAGCTTTATCCATTGGCTCTCCCGTTTCAATATACGCACTAATTTCACTTTCTGTCATCTTTCTAAAAGTCACATCCGTGACAACTAATTGGCTTATTGTTCGGGTTTTATCTGAAATAGCAATCGCCGTCATCACTTGGTGGGTTGCACCTGAAAGATTACTTAGCATTTGTGCTGCATGCGCTTTATCTCGTGGTTTTTCCAGAATACGACCTGCTTGAACCACGATAGTATCAGAGCCTAATACCGGATAGTCATTTGTCGCTTGACGTACCCCCTCTTGAGATTTCTCCCTCGCCAAACGGATAACATAATCTTCCGGTGCTTCACCTTGTTGCCAAATTTCATCAATTGCCGGTGTAATGGTGCTAAATTGAACATCCAACAGTGACAGAAGCTCTCGCCTTCTGGGGGAACTCGATGCAAGGTAAAGAGTGATCACAATAATATCCTCATGACGGTGACACAAAAATACCGTCATGATCCAGAGAGGTTAATGAACTGAAAACTGGTGACGGACTTTGCGAAGCAAAAAATAAAGCCATGGCCAAAGAATACCACTGACTGGACTATTCCAGAATACTTGTGGGTGAAAAGTCACGGGAGAAAGCAAAAATTCTGCCCAAAATACAGTAAGATCAACCACACCAATCGCTAACATTACCACTAATGCCTGTTGCCATAACGCTAAGTTACAAAATAATTGATATTTAAAGGCGATAACATAACTTACTAGGGTATAAGCCAACGCATTCACCCCTAATGTTGTCCCTTGCACTAAGTCCATGCTCATCCCAAGAACAAATGCTGTTCCAACGCTAATACGATGAGGTAATGACGTTATCCAATAAATCAGAAACAACACCGGCCAAATAGGGCGATAAACTTCTAGTTGCTCAGGCCAAGGCATAATTTGTAACACCAAAGCTATTAGAAACGAGAGCCAAATAATCCAACGCCCACGGCTACGATAAGGATTGATTGTCACTATCTACCTCGATTCGTATTAGGTTGAGGTTTATTGTTTTCCGTTGGTGGTACTGGTGCTATATCACTTGGGGTGGCGCTATTTTCCGTTGGCTCTTGTGACATAGAACGAGGCAGTGGTGGCCCCGCTTGTTCATAGTTAGGCAGTACCTGTGGCATTAATTGCATCAAACGTTCATTGGCAGCACGGTAAACCTCTGAGGGTAACGGTGGCGCTTGTTTCTTCTCTGAGGCGTTCCATAATAGCAACAGATAACGTAAACGTTGTAATTCAGCAGAAGGTCGCACATTAATCACCGAATAAGCACGTTGATTATCGACTTTTACCGAAGAAACAACCCCAACAGGATAACCTTCAGGAAAGCGTCCCCCTAATCCTGAGGTGACTAACACATCCCCTACACGAATATCGATATTCGCAGGTAGTGCCTCTAACAGTAGATCATCCGCACACCCAGCCCCTGAGGCAATAACGCGAATATCATTACGTAATACTTGTACCGGTAATGCATGAGAGGTATCACAAATTAACAGTACTCGGCTGGTTAACTCACTTACGGCAATAACTTGTCCAACAACGCCTTTATCACTAATAACAGGCTGACCTTCATACACCCCATCATTAGTGCCTTTGTCTATCACCACTTGATCTCGATAAGGCGTACTATTACCAGACAACACTTGTGTTACCGTCATTTGTTCATTTTGACGTAAAGGTGAACCAAGTAATTCTCGTAAGCGGGCATTTTCTTGTTTAAATTGTTCCAGTAGCTGACTTTCACCACTGCGAACAAGAAGCTCTTTTCTTAGCGCTTGATTTTCAAATTGTAAACGTTCGCGAGTTGCAAAGGTTTCAGAGAGTTGATCAAGGAAACGACGAGGCCCATTTGCAAGAAAATAGAAAGGACTCACAGCAGTATCCAAATACTGACGGACTTTTGAAAAAGCACCTATGCGATTATCAGCAATTAACAACGATATCGCGATAATCACAGCGATTATTAATCTTAGTTGCAGGGAAGGCCCCCGACTAAAAATAGGCTTCATAAACTCTAAGATCACTCACACGGAGAAGTAAAAGAACAGGTGTTAATATTGTTATATTGTGATTAAGGGGGAATCCTTTCTCCCTTACTCGCACAATAATATTAATCTTCGCTAAATAGATCGCCACCGTGCATATCGATCATTTCTAATGCTTTACCACCACCACGAGCCACACAGGTAAGCGGATCTTCAGCCACAATAACAGGAATACCTGTTTCTTCCATTAATAAACGGTCTAAGTTACGTAACAGTGCCCCACCACCCGTTAAGACCATACCTCGTTCTGAAATATCAGAAGCAAGCTCTGGCGGACACTGTTCTAAGGCAACCATCACAGCACTTACAATACCTGTTAATGGCTCTTGTAAAGCTTCGAGGATCTCATTGGAATTTAAAGTAAAGCTACGTGGTACCCCTTCCGCTAAATTACGTCCACGTACTTCAATCTCATTTAATTCGTCTGAAGGATAAGCAGAGCCAATATCATGCTTAATACGCTCAGCGGTTGCTTCACCAATCAACGAACCGTAGTTACGACGTACATAATTAATGATAGCTTCATCAAAACGGTCTCCCCCAATACGTACAGAAGAGGAATAAACCACACCATTTAATGAGATAACCGCAACTTCTGTAGTCCCACCACCAATATCAACGACCATTGAACCCGTCGCTTCAGATACCGGTAAACCTGCACCAATTGCAGCAGACATAGGTTCTTCAATTAAAAAGACTTCGCGAGCACCCGCACTAAGTGCCGACTCGCGGATAGCCCTACGCTCAACTTGTGTCGCACCAACAGGTACACACACTAATACACGAGGGCTTGGACGCATAAAGCTGTTGTTATGAACCTGTTTTATGAAGTGTTGAAGCATTTTTTCGGTTACATAAAAATCAGCAATAACACCGTCTTTCATTGGACGAATAGCTGCGATATTCCCAGGTGTACGCCCTAGCATCTGTTTGGCTTCATGCCCGACGGCTGCAACACTTTTTGATGTACCTGCGCGATCTTGGCGGATCGCAACTACAGAAGGTTCATCGAGAACAATACCTTGTCCTTTGACATAAATCAGGGTATTGGCGGTACCCAAGTCAATAGACAGATCGTTGGAAAACATGCCACGAAATTTTTTAAACATACGAAAGGATAATCCTGCAAGCCGGGACGGAAAAATCCGTCTACTCTACCAACCACAATAAGCAGCGACAAGGCGCGATCCGCTACTTAGTTAAAAGTGGACACGTGAATAATCATAAAGGCACAATATTCTACGTTACTTTTCCCAATTGGAGCAGAAAAAAACTGCATAAAAATGGGCTAATTAAAACGATTAACGCATAAATTCGATCCTACGTAAGATTTATTTGACTTAATCACAATACAAATCACGTAGATATCGACAAAGAAAAATCTTACTTGGTTGCCACACTGTGACACAAAAGTAAGGGTTCAAGTTCAAATAAAATTTATTCATTTAATTATTCACATCAGCAATATCTATTTTCGATAACATTTACCCTATCATTTGATGAAGATAGCGATCATCATACTCATCTTGATGGTGGCCAAAACAACCTATTAGCTTAATTTCAATAAACGAAGATAAATGTTATTTTTGGCCCAATCGTAAAATATTTTAAGTATCAACTCACAACAAAAATGTAAAACTCAGAATAATCTCTGCTTAAATGAACATAGAACCCATCGTTTATACACTAAAAAGCGTTAATTTGTCTCATTATTACACGAGATATTGTGCACAATCACAACGCTTGCTAAAAAATCACCTATCATGACAGAAACGGATAGCAATAAGAGGTCATCATGAAAGCATTATTAGTCGAACAACACAGCGATAAACTTAGCGCCGGCGTCCAACATATCGATGAATCACAACTCCCTATTCATGAGGTCATTGTTGATGTCCACTACTCGACACTAAACTACAAAGATGGCTTAGCCATAACAGGTAAAGGAAAAATTCTACGCCAATTTCCGATGGTCCCCGGTATCGATTTTTCAGGGGTGGTTCACCATACAGAAGATCCCCGTTTTCATATTGGACAACATGTGTTACTAACCGGTTGGGGTGTAGGTGAAAACCACTGGGGCGGTTTAGCACAAAAAGCGGGCGTTAAAGGTGATTGGTTAACGGCGCTGCCCGAAGGACTGTCGTTAAAAAATGCCATGATCATTGGTACAGCTGGTTTTACTGCCATGCTTTGTGTGATGGCGTTAGAACAAGGTGGCATAACACCCGATAGTGGTGAGATTTTGGTTACAGGTGCCAGCGGTGGTGTCGGTAGCACCGCAATTAGTTTATTAACCGCACTTGGCTATCAGGTTACCGCTCTCAGTGGCAGAGCCAGCAATCACGATTATTTACGTAAACTGGGGGCCGAGCATATTATCACCCGTGAAGCATTTGAGGCTGCAGGTAAAGCGTTAGATAAACAGCGTTGGGCAGGCGCTATTGATACCGTAGGTGGACAAATCCTTGCCAATATCTTGTCACAAACACATTACAATGGCACCGTTGCCGCCTGTGGATTAGCAGGAGGATATACGTTACCTACTACAGTCATGCCATTTATTTTACGCAATGTTCGTCTGCAAGGTATCGATTCCGTCTATTATCCAGCAGAAAAACGCGCTCAAGTATGGCAACGTTTACTACAGCTATTGCCTGATACATTTTATCAGCAAACAGTAACCGAAATTACACTCGATGAGGTGCCACGCTATGCTCAGATGATAATGGATAATCAAGTAACAGGTAGAACCTTAGTTAAGTTGTAATTATTTATCATGATTTTGAGCTAATTTCTGGCATTAAACGGATTAATTTAATGCCAGATTATTGCGTTTTTAATATTAAGCCTGGTTAGTAATGTGATCCGGATCACATTTATAACATATATTATCGATCTAGCTCAAAGAAGCGTAGATTTCCTGTCACATCAATAAATAACGTCATGTTATGATTATTTTTTTAAACTTCTGTTTATTTTACTTTCTTGGTTTTACAATCTTGTAAAAACTTTTAACTTTTCATCAAAATAATCCCATCTTTCCCTGATTAGACCAGTATTTTGCTGTTATCTTCTGTGAAATGTCTATAATGTCGGACTTTGTGATTTATATCGTAACATTCGATACAATAAAAGATGACAAAACGAAAAGCACAGGTTATTTTGTCATTTCGTTGACGAATTGACGGAGATAGAAGCATAATGTCGGAAAATTTTCATATTTTGCTCCTGAATGGTCCGAACTTAAACCTGCTTGGCACTAGAGAGCCGGAAACTTACGGACACCTAACTCTGAATGATATTGTTCAAAGTTTGTCAGCGGATGCTCAAGCATTAAATGTGAAACTGACTCATTTTCAATCAAATGCTGAACATGAGCTAATAAATAAAATTCATGCGGCGCGGGGAAATGTTGATTATATTCTTATCAACCCTGCAGCATTTACGCACACCAGTGTTGCACTGCGTGATGCATTATTAGGGGTGAATATTCCATTTATTGAAATTCACCTATCCAATGTCTACAGTCGGGAACCTTTCCGTCACCACTCTTATCTTTCTGATATCGCAACTGGCGTAATCTGTGGATTAGGTGCTGAAGGGTATCGATTTGCTTTACAGGCAGCGGTCAACCGTTTGTCTTAATAAAAAACATCAAAAGAGTACGGAATCAACTCATGGATATTCGTAAAATTAAAAAACTGATCGAGCTAGTCGAAGAGTCTGGCATTTCTGAACTGGAAATTTCTGAAGGTGAAGAGTCAGTACGCATCAGTCGCAACTCTGGCGTTCAGGGTCAAATGGCTCCTCAGCAATATTTTGCGGCACCAGCAGCACCTCAACCTGCATTAGCAGCTGCTGTGGCACCTGTAGCACCAGAAACACCAGCGGCTACAGCAACGCAAGAAATTAGCGGCCATGTTGTTCGCTCACCAATGGTAGGTACCTTCTATCGTTCACCAAGCCCAGAAGCAAAAGTCTTTGTTGAAGTGGGTCAGCAAGTCAATGTTGGCGATACACTGTGTATCGTTGAAGCAATGAAAATGATGAACCAAATCGAATCTGATAAAGCGGGCGTTGTTAAATCTATCCTTTGCCAAGATGGCGATACTATTGAGTTTGACGATCCACTCTTTGTCATCGAATAACGAGGCAGGCCCATGCTAGAAAAAATCCTCATTGCCAACCGTGGTGAAATTGCACTGCGTATCCTAAGAGCTTGTAAGGAACTTGGGATCAAAGCAGTCGCCGTTCACTCCACGGCAGACCGTGATTTAAAACACGTTCTGCTGGCAGACGAGACTATCTGTATTGGTCCCGCTGCTTCAGCAAAAAGTTACTTAAATATTCCGGCAATTATTGCCGCGGCAGAGATAAGTGGCGCGCAAGCCATTCACCCAGGATATGGCTTCCTGTCTGAAAATGCCGATTTTGCCGAACAAGTTGAACGCTCAGGCTTTATTTTTATTGGCCCTAAAGCGGAAACCATTCGCCTAATGGGTGATAAAGTTTCCGCTATTGAAGCGATGAAAAAAGCCGGTGTTCCTTGTGTACCAGGCTCAGATGGCCCATTAGGTAACGATACAGCCAAAAATATCGAAATCGCCAAACGCATTGGTTACCCTGTTATCATCAAAGCATCAGGTGGTGGCGGTGGTCGCGGTATGCGTGTTGTTCGCTCAGAAAAAGACTTAGCGCAAGCAATCTCCATGACCCGTGCGGAAGCCAAAGCGGCATTTAGCAACGATATGGTCTATATGGAAAAATACCTTGAAAATCCACGCCACGTCGAAATTCAGGTGATGGCCGATGGACAAGGTAATGCTATCTATTTAGCTGAACGTGACTGCTCAATGCAACGTCGCCACCAAAAAGTGGTTGAAGAAGCACCAGCACCGGGTATTACCCCTGAGATCCGTAAAAATATCGGTGAACGCTGTGCAAATGCGTGTATTGAAATTGGCTACCGCGGTGCGGGTACGTTTGAATTCCTCTATGAAAATGGCGAATTCTACTTTATCGAAATGAATACCCGTATTCAGGTTGAACACCCTGTTACTGAGATGATCACCGGTGTTGACCTTATCAAAGAGCAACTGCGTATTGCATCAGGCTTACCATTATCGGTCACACAAGATCAAATTCACGTTCATGGACATGCTATTGAGTGCCGTATCAACGCAGAAGATCCAAAAACCTTCTTGCCAAGCCCGGGAACCATCACTCGTTTCCACTCACCAGGCGGATTTGGTGTACGTTGGGAATCACATATTTACGCAGGTTACACCGTTCCACCACACTATGATTCAATGATTGGTAAATTGATCACTTACGGTGAAACACGTGAAATTGCGATTTCTCGTATGAAAAATGCGTTGGCAGAACTTATTATTGACGGCATTAAAACCAATATTGAGCTACACCAATTCATTATGAATGATGAGCAATTCCAAAAAGGTGGCACTAATATTCACTACCTAGAAAAACGCCTAGGTTTAACTGAAAATTAATCTTTTTAGCTTATTAGTAAAAGGCATAGTTTATCGACTATGCCTTTTTTATTCGACTAAATAGTCTATTAAATAACCAAATAAGTTCCTGCAGCACACTTAACCGCCAATCAATTCCTCATCATTTGATGCCACCAATAAGTTTATGATCAATTTTCACTGAATCACCTCTCACTTTCCCGTACAATCCTTCCCATTCGTTTTAATCCTATAAAGATTGGGAGAACAGATGGACAAGCGTTTTGTTCAGGCCCACAAAGAAGCCCTCTTGGCCTTAGTGCTTACTTTTATCTACTTATTGGGTTGGTTACTTACTGCCTATTTACCCGATAATACTGTGGGCCTAACCGGCCTACCGGTTTGGTTTGAGCTTTCATGCCTATTTTTGCCTGTGCTATTTTTTTTACTGTGCTATCTGATGGTACGCTATTTTTTCAAAGATATGCCGTTAGGAGATGAGCATGACAATGCAAACTGAGGTTATCGTGCCACTGGTTGGCTATCTCTTATTGGTCTTCCTATTATCCGCATACGCATATCGTAAACGTGAAAAAGGGCAATTTCTTAACGAGTATTTTCTTGGTAACCGCTCTATGGGTGGATTTGTCCTTGCAATGACCATCACGGCAACCTATGTCAGTGCTAGCTCTTTTATTGGTGGACCAGGCGCGGCTTACAAATACGGCATTGGTTGGGTACTTCTTTCGATGATCCAGCTCCCCGCGATTTGGCTCTCCCTCGGGGTACTAGGTAAAAAATTTGCTATTTTGGCGCGTCGTTATAACGCCGTCACCCTAAATGATATGCTCTATGCTCGCTACCAAAGTCGCTTTTTAGTCTGGTTTGCCAGCTTAAGTCTACTGGTAGCTTTTGTTGGTGCCATGACCGTACAATTTATTGGTGGTGCTCGCTTATTAGAAACCGCTGCGGGTATTCCCTATGAATTTGGTTTGCTGATATTTGGTATCTCAATCGCATTATATACAGCGATAGGTGGATTTAGAGCCAGTGTATTAAATGATGCCTTACAAGGCCTTGTGATGTTATTGGGCACCTTTATTTTGCTTTTTGCCATTATCTACAAGGCGGGTGGTTTAGATATTGCAATACAAAAACTAAATGCTATCGATCCTGCCCTTACCTCTCCTCATGGTGCTGACGGCATTTTAACTGGCCCCTTTATGGCGTCATTTTGGGTATTGGTCTGTTTTGGGGTTATCGGCCTTCCCCATACTGCAGTGCGCTGTATCTCTTATAAAGACAGCAAAGCCATGCACAGAGGGATCATCATCGGCACCATCGTGATGGCGTTATTAATGTTTGGTATGCACTTTGCGGGCGCATTAGGTCGGGCAATCATTCCTGATCTCACCGTGCCAGATCAAGTTATTCCAACCTTAATGGTTGATGTATTACCGCCTTTTGCTGCCGGTATATTTTTAGCGGCACCGATGGCAGCCATCATGTCAACGATTAACGCACAACTGCTACAATCATCAGCGACATTGGTCAAAGATCTCTATCTCAATCTCGCGCCTCATGCCATAAACAATGAAAAACGCATTGCGCGTTTATCTAGCCTATCTACTTTGATTTTAGGGATCTTATTGCTATTTGCTGCATGGAACCCGCCATCAATGATAATTTGGCTCAATTTACTTGCCTTTGGTGGACTACAAGCGGTTTTCTTATGGCCTCTAGTACTTGGCCTTTACTGGAACAAAGCAAACCGTTATGGCGCGATTGCGGGCATGATAACCGGTGCCACACTCTATGCTACACTGGCAACATTTAATATCCAGATTGCTGGATTTCATCCTATTATTCCTGCGCTGTTATTGAGCTTAGTGGCCTTTCTTGTCGCAAATAGGTTTGGAGAACAAACCTTGCCTCAATCTGCTCCATTACAGTGAACTTGTTTTTAAAAGAGATTAATTATGCCTTGGATACAATTAAGACTAAATGCCACCTCAGAAAACGCCGAAGCCATTGGTGATGAGTTGGTTGAAAGTGGCGCGGTATCAGTAACCTTTCAAGATAGCCACGATACCCCTATTTTTGAGCCATTACCGGGAGAAACTCGCCTCTGGGGTGATACCGATGTTATTGGCTTATATGATGCAGAAACCGATATGAGTATCATCGTGGCTATGTTAGAAAACACGGCGGTGCTGGGTAAAGGATTTGTACATAAAATCGAACAATTAGAAGATAAAGATTGGGAGCGCGAATGGATGGATAACTTCCACCCTATGCGCTTTGGCGAACGTTTATGGATTTGCCCAAGCTGGCGTGAAGTGCCTGATCCTAACGCTGTAAATGTCATGCTCGATCCAGGTCTGGCATTTGGTACTGGTACTCACCCAACCACCTCTTTATGTCTACAATGGCTCGATGGTTTAGATCTCGCAGGTAAAACCGTTATCGACTTTGGTTGTGGCTCTGGTATTTTAGCCATTGCAGCATTAAAACTGGGGGCTGCGAAAGCGATAGGTATCGATATCGACCCACAAGCTATCCAAGCAAGTCGCGACAATGCGCAACGTAACGGTGTCGCTGATGCACTGACGCTATACCTTGCTAAAGACCAACCAGACAATCTCAGTGCCGATGTAGTGGTCGCCAATATCTTAGCTGGCCCATTACGTGAATTAGCACCTATTATCAGCACACTGCCACGTCAAGGGGGTCATTTAGGTCTTTCCGGTGTTCTTGCCACACAAGCTGACAGTGTTGCACAAGCTTATCAAAAACAATTTACTTTAGATCCTGTGGCTGAAAAAGAAGAGTGGTGTCGTATTACCGGAGTGAAAAAATAACACAGATTAAATATTAAACAATTTACGATAATATTAAACAGTTAAAGTTTCACTTAATGATTATTTATCAGGCATTAATCACAATTTTGCCTGATAAATATCACCTTGTTGCTTGAGTTTGTTACTTCTCTATATTTAAATTTAAAATTTTAGAAAAACAGTAACTTTTTGTTTTTATTGACTAAATAATCTATTTATAAAAAATCAAGTATAAAAAAGTAACTTTTTTTCGCGATTTGGTTAAACTTTGTCCTTTCATATCTGGTAAAAAATGCGTAATATACGCGCCCTTGCAGTCACAGTTTGGCCCTCTTTTCATCTATGCGAATCGGACAGTATCAGTTAAAAAATTGCCTCATTGCAGCTCCAATGGCTGGCGTTACAGACCGACCTTTTCGGTCACTTTGCTATGACATGGGTGCGGGGATGACAGTTTCTGAAATGCTTTCTTCTAATCCTCAGGTTTGGAAGACAGACAAGTCTCGGTTACGGATGGTACATAGCGATGAATTGGGGATCCGCTCCGTACAAATTGCGGGAAGTGACCCTGTTGATATGGCTACAGCTGCGAAAATAAACGTAGAAAGTGGCGCTCAGATTATCGACATTAATATGGGTTGTCCAGCAAAAAAGGTGAATAAAAAGTTAGCAGGCTCGGCATTGCTGCGTTATCCGGATTTAGTCGCAGAGATCCTTTCTGCGGTGGTCAATGCGGTTGATGTACCTGTTACACTCAAGATCCGTACAGGATGGTCACCTGATGAACGAAACTGTGTAGAGATTGCCAAATTGGCTGAAGATTGTGGTATTGCGGCTCTCACCATTCATGGACGTACGCGCGAGTGTTTGTTCAAAGGTGAAGCTGAATACGACAGTATTCGGACAGTTAAGCAGAGTGTCTCTATTCCCATTATTGCGAATGGAGACATAACTGACCCGCTAAAAGCCAGAGCAGTGCTTGACTACACTGGAGCCGATGCTTTAATGATCGGTCGCGCTGCTCAGGGAAGACCCTGGATCTTTCGGGAAATCCAGCACTATCTGGACACAGGTGAACTGTTGCCTCCTTTGCCGATTGCAAAGGTGCAACAAATAATGCAAAAGCATGTGCGTGAATTGCACGACTTTTACGGTCAAGGCAAAGGAACTCGCATTGCACGCAAGCATGTCTCTTGGTATCTCAAGGAACATGCCCCTGATGACCAGTTTCGGCGCTCCTTCAACGCCATAGAGGATGCCAGCGAACAGCTGGAGGCGTTGGAAGCATATTTCGAAAATTTTTTGCGTAAATAAATAAAAGAGCTGACAGAACTATGTTCGAACAACGCGTAAATTCAGACGTACTAACCGTTGCCACTGTAAATTCACAAGATCAGGTAACCCAAAAACCTTTACGTGACTCAGTTAAACAAGCACTGAAGAACTATTTTGCTCAATTAAACGGTCAAGATGTTAATGACTTATATGAGCTGGTATTGGCTGAAGTTGAACAGCCATTGTTGGACATGGTGATGCAATACACCCGTGGTAACCAAACACGTGCTGCGCAAATGATGGGCATTAACCGTGGCACACTGCGTAAGAAACTGAAAAAATACGGCATGAATTAATAGAAGTCGTATAATACATTGAATTAAAAAGCCCTTTTCATTATTTGTTAAGGGCTTTTTTGTTATTGCAAAACGATAATTCTTTTACATATGTAGTGGGTGATAGCCACGAAATTTTATCACACGTTTTATATCCTTCATCAAGAAGAAAGATATTTACTACAAATGAGATAGGAAAACTGAGCAATACACCGGCAAGTCCTAAATAGACTAAATATCGCATTATTAATTTATTAAATGTCATTAAAGACATAAAAACAATTGATTTTACACCAAGAAAAAACTCAATTGTCATTGCGAAACAAGTATATATGACAAGTGGTACCCCCAGTGTTAACATAACAATAGGCTCTGAAAATATAATAATATCTTCCATCAGAAATAACGAAATAGTGTAACCATAAACAAGTATTCCAATTACGATAAATAAAATAAGAAAGAATATGGAAACTATTATTTTATCCCATCTTGGCATAATCAAAACCTTGGCCATGAGTGAAATATTTTATTAACATCAACCTCAGGTGTTCTTGGTTTTCTTTTTGACTCCTCTCTCAAGTATTAAATGACTTTTTCACTTAAGCCATATTGCTTATCTATATAATCTAAAGTCATCGTGATACCAACCCCTACAAGAAAGACAATTAACCCAACAGCTACTACACTGCCTCCTACCACAGCGCTTGATAATAATACTGTGCCTACAGCCCAAGCTCCAGCAGCAGCCAAAGCTGTTTTTGCCATATCAACCGTTACATTTCCCAAAAAATCGGCTAAATGATATTGATCCTTAAATACCCATTCCAATCCTTTATAAGCAAATGAAAAAATTAGACAGAATTTAGCACCCTTGACAATGCCATCACATTGAAGATAAAACAAGATATAATATCAATTTCGTAGAGATATGGAGATCAAATTTGAATAAGGTTATTAAATTTATTTTTATTGTTCTATTACTTGTAGGGTCTATTCTGAATATACCCATTTTATTTGTAGATAATCATTTTTCATACACAAAACATGATTTCATTAGGTATAATTTATTTACCTTTGATGAAATCAAAAACGCTCCTATTATTTCAAGCAATTACATTATATTTTACGACTCACCTGATGGTGTAGCACCAATGACTAATTCAATTCTATTTTCAAATGTAAATCCAAACCGTAAAATAGAATTGATAAATTATATTGAAAATCTAGGTTATGTAAAAGATATAAATGCATATTGGAATACAGATGGAAATGAATCCTGGCGTAAAGACAATTTATTTATACAAATAAAACAAATTAATAGTGAACATACGATTTTATTCTTAGTGGAGAAAAATTAATGGCATTCTTCTCCACTCATGTTGACTAAGCTATCGGATATTAAAAGTTGGGCTAATAAACCAATGAATAAGCTTAATTGATGCCAATAATAGTGCTAGGCTAATGGTGATAACAGTGAGTGCAAAAACCATCGGTAATGTAAGAGATAACTGAAAAAAGATTATGCCTTGTAAAAGGATAAAGCAAATAATTGGATGAATTAAATAAACACCTAACGCATTATTGGCAAGAGAAGCGTATTTTTGAGTGGTTGGTGCAAGGTAAATAATCCCTGCGCTTAAAATAAAACTTATCAATAAAGAGATAATATATATAATTAATTTTGCAAAAAATAGACTCCCTTCTAATTTTGTTAGAATAATATAATTGATATTAGATTGATAATAAAGTATAAATATTGATAATAAACTTATTAAAGCAATAACCACAGAAGATTGACTTCTCAATTTAGCAATAGTTTGTTGGTCTACTAAATAAGCGATAATAAAAAATGGAAAATATTGTATTATAGCCAAGAAAGTAGATAGTTTAGTTTCATAGCCTTTAGTTAACAACGATAGCAAAATACTGACAAGCAGAAGAGAGAATAATATTGGTTTATGATGTCTGATATATGAAGGTAACAATAGGAAAAAAGCTTGCCAAATAGGTGTAGCAAGAAAAAACCAAACACCATTTTGAGGAAAAAGAAGGTAAGTATTAAGGTCAAATTGCCCTGAATAATAAAGAGGGATCATATCAATAGTTTGGAAAGTCGCATAAATCACTAAGGCAGCCAATAAATTATCACGCCAACTTTTCCATGTCCCATTCTTAGTAATAAACCCGATAATAAAAACAAACATAGGAATTAATGTTAAATCAAATATATTAATCAGTAATGAAAAGTCAGGGGTATGGCTTTGTTTCAAATAGAAACTAAAAACAATAAGTGAACTTAATATCAATTTTAATGCTGGCCAATAGGGTTGCTTAATTTTTTCCATACTCAACATTAACTTACCTTAGTTATTTATATTTTTCGGTATAAAATAATAAACCAGTTTACACCTTCCTGCTAATATTAATATAAAAGAAACCAAATATCATTTAGATAAATTTACTTAGGAAATAACTGATAGAACAAATTAGGGAAAATATCATCTTCAGATTAGAGTTCTATATTCTGTCAATAATGCTAACCTTAACTGAAAACAATGACACTTTATCTTTACTATTAGCATTTTTTTAGACAAACTTTGTCTATACAATAGACAAATTTGATGTTTATCAGGGAATTACTATGACAGCCTTACCACGAAAAAATATGTGGCAGATTGTCCTTACTATCATTTTAGTAGGAATAAATTTACGCCCTTTTTTAACCGGGCCTGGCCCTGTTATTGACAATATTATTGCTTCAACAGGCATGAGCTATAGCCAAGTCTCATTACTCACGTTATTACCCATGATTTTAATGGGAGTCGGTGCTTTGGTTGTGCCCTTTTTACAACCTTATATTCAAGCTCGTAGAGGGCTACAAGTTGCGATGCTTATCTTATTATTAGCATCGTTTTCTCGTGCCTATGTTTCTGATGGTGATCAGTTACTTATTACTGCTCTATTTTGTGGTTTAAGTGTCGCTTATATCCAAGCGGTTTTCCCTGGCATCATCAAAGCGTGGTTTGGACAGAAAACTCCCATTATGATGGGTCTCTACTCAGCCATGCTAATGGGAGGAGGTGCATTAGGTGCTCAGTTATCCCCTGTTCTTACGGCATCTGATGGCAATTGGCAACAGGCTCTTGCTTGGTTTGCGTTACCCGCGAGCGTCGCATTAGTTGCTATTACGCTATCAATTAAAAAGAATATTTCCGAAACCAATAAACTGCCACTTAATACATTGATTTGGCGACCAAGAACAGCCTTATTAATTGTTGGATTTGGCTTTGTTAATGCCGGTTACGCTTCGATGGTGGCATGGTTAGCTCCCTTCTATCAATCATTAGGTATGCCAAGTGCACAAAGTGGCTCATTAGTTGCTATTTTGTCACTCTTTCAAGCATCAGCAGCATTAATTATTCCATTTCTTGCTGCCAAAAATCATGATCGCCGTTTTTGGCTACTTTTAACACTGACAAGCCAACTTATTGGATTTTTAGCGCTGATGACAATGCCAATGAGCGCCCCTTATCTATGGAGTATCTTTTTAGGCTGTGGGTTGGGTGGTTGTTTCTCAATGATGATGATTGCCGCATTAGATCATGTTCCTCATCCATTACACGCAGGAGCACTATCAGCCTTGATGCAAGGTGGCGGATTTATTATTGCCTCTTTTGGGCCGCTGATCGCAGTATGGCTACAACAAGATGATGGTAGTTTTACCTATGCTTGGGCTTTTCATGCTGTCTTAGTGATATTAACTATGGGATTATTTGCACGGTTAAATCCTCATAATTATAATAAGGCCTATCCTACTAGCCATATATTGACAGATTAGTGATAAAAATAAGCATTATAAGGCATCTGTGTCATTCACTCAGATACCTTATAAAAAGCACATTAATTCTGTTGATAAATATCTGGGACATCAGTGATCAACATATCGACTCCCCATGCTTCAAAATCTTTCACTTCTTTAGGATCATTGGGGGTATAGCAATAAATTTCATAGCCTGCTTGTTTCAACATAGCCGCTTGTTGCTGCGTTAAATATTGATAATTACAATGCACGCTAAACCCCTCTATAGCTTGTAAAGTTTCTAGTGCATTATCAGGAATATCATCCCATAGCTGTCCTCGACGAATGGCGGGCAGATAACGTTTCATCACCATTAATGCGTGAGTATCGAAAGAGGAAAACAGGATTTGTTCGTTAGGGATATCTGCGCTTTTTATCATTTCAGATACCGCTAAACATAAGCGCTCTACATCATCATCAGGCCATGTTTTAAGTTCGATATTGAGCTTAGTGCCTGAGCGCTTTATCAACTGCAAACCTTGTCTTAGTGTGGGAATTTTTTCCCCTTGATAAAGTGAACTAAACCAACTGCCTGCATCAAGGCGGTGTAAATCATCCAAACTATGAAAGCGCACCGCACCTTGTCCATTCGTGCAACGATTAACCGTCTTGTCATGGATCAGTACAGGTACATGATCTGCCGTTAATTGCACATCGGTTTCAATCCATTCACACCCAAAATCAATTGCCATTTTAAATGCAGCTAATGTGTTTTCAGGTGCCTTTCCAGAAAATCCTCTATGAGCGGCTATTTTCATCTTTCTCTCCTTATTCGTTGATATCGCCATCATGACAACCATTTATGACAGCAATTTGACAGTCACACCATCAACATATCTTCATTTAATTGTCACCCATTTGTCATAAAGAACGCTTAGGGTATTTCTTAAATTAGATTGCGCCTTTCGTATTTAAATAAAAAGGAAATTTTGCATGTCGATTAAATCCTTCAGTACGCTTGCCATAGCAATAGCATTATTTACTTCACCAACCTACGCAAAAACCGAAATAGAGTGGTGGCATGCTATGGGGGGCGCCTTAGGTCAAAAAGTCAATCAAATTGCCTCAGACTTTAATGCCAGCCAATCAGAATATGTGATCAAACCTGTCTATAAAGGGACTTATCCAGAAACGATGACCAGCGCTGTTGCTGCATTTCGAGCCAAAAACCAACCTGCGATTGTTCAAGTGTTTGAGGTGGGAACAGCAAGTATGATGGGAGCTAAAAAAGCCGTTTTTCCTGTTTACCAATTAATGGAAAAAACCAACGAGCCATTTGATCCTAATAGCTACCTCTCGACAGTTACCGCTTATTACACCACCAGCGATGGTAAGATGATATCTCTACCTTTTAATAGCTCAACGCCTGTGCTTTATTACAACAAAGCACTATTTAAACAAGCAGGCATAGAGCAACCTCCTAAAACATGGAAAGAGATGGGGGCTGTCTCTCAGAAACTACTTGATGCTGGCGTGAAATGTGGTTTTACCACCACTTGGCAATCATGGACCCAAATAGAGAATTTTGGCGCTCGTAATAACTTACCTATCGCCACCAAAAATAACGGCTTTGATGGGACTGATACCTCATTTTTATTTAATCAGGCACCGTTTGTTACTCATATCCAACGCATGGCGGATTGGTCTAAATCCGGTATTTTTAAATATGGTGGCCGCCAATCTGATGCTATGCCGCTATTTTATACTCAAGAATGCGCCATGGTGATGGAGTCATCTGCAGGCTTTGCGGGTATTAAAGAGAATATGAAAGGCATTGATATTGGTGTTAGCCAATTGCCTTATGACGATACTTTAGTTGATAAACCTGCTAATAGCATTATCGGAGGTGCCTCATTATGGGTAATGGCAGGTCGCCCTGATGCTGAATATAACGGTGTCGCTAAATTCTTTACCTATCTTTCTAGTCCTGAAGTACAAGCAGATTGGCATCAAGCAACCGGTTATTTACCTGTGACGAAAGCCGCTTATGCATTAACACAACAACAGGGGTTCTATCAGCAAAATCCTGGTGCTGATACGGCTATTTTACAAATGACCACCTCTGACTCTACAGCAAACTCAAAAGGCTTGCGCTTTGGTAACTTTTTACAAACGCGAGAAATCGTCGATGAAGAATTAGAAAAAGTGTGGTCAGGCAAACAGAGCGCACAAGCCGCCTTGGATAATGCGGTTAAACGGGGAAATGAACAACTACGGCGATTTGAACGCACTCAGTAAGGTATTTGGTATTCGGCGAACATCAATAAGTGTTCGCCTGTTATTTTGTCAGATCTCTGGATACAGTATGGCTTCCCAATCCGTTTACTTTAAACAAAAATGGTTACCTATCGCGCTGATCTTCCCTCAATTAGCCATTACTTTAGTTTTCTTTATTTGGCCGGCTGGACAAGCATTGTTGCAATCTTTTCAGTTAGAAGATGCTTTTGGCCTTAGTCGTGAATTTGTTGGTTTAGAAAATTTTCAGCGCTTATTTAATGATAATTATTATTTTGACAGCTTAATCACCACGCTTATTTTTAGTACCAGTGTTGTATTACTTTCAATGTTATCTGCGGTTATTTTAGCGGGTATTGCTGAGCAAATATTACGGGGTAAATTGTTTTACCGCACAATACTTATCGCTCCTTATGCTATTGCTCCTGTTATCGCAGGTTTTCTCTGGTTGTTTATGCTCGATCCTACCATTGGTGTATTAAGCCGAGTATTAAACAAAATCGGTATCAATTGGGATCCGGTCTTAAATACATCTCATGCAATGTGGATGGTGATTTTAACCGCCACATGGAAACAGATAAGCTATAACTTTCTGTTTTTTCTTGCCGCGTTACAATCTGTGCCTAAATCGTTGCTAGAAGCAGCAGCCATTGATGGCAGTGGTCCAATTAAACGTTTTATTACCATTAGTTTGCCATTAATTTCGCCGACAACTTTTTTCTTATTGGTGGTGAATTTTGCCTACGCCTTTTTTGACACCTTTCCCATCATTCATGCCATGACCCAAGGTGGCCCCGGTAATAGCACCTCAACATTAGTTTATAAAGTGTATAACGATGGATTTGTTGGATTAGATTTAGGCTCATCAGCGGCACAATCGGTTATTTTAATGTTGATTGTTGCCATATTGACCATTATTCAATTTCGTTATGTTGAGAAAAAGGTGGCTTACTAATGGTTGAACGTAGACCTCTCTTCCACGCTTTTTGCCATCTTATTCTGATTGTTGGCATTCTTTCTGTAGCATTTCCGGTATGGATCGCTGTTGTTGCGACTACCCACCAAAATACCGAATTTGCCACAGGCTCGCCTCTTTGGTTTGGTCAGGAGGGTATCGAGGTTTTTAAAACGCTCTTTTCATCAGCGGGAACGACTCAAAATAGTGCAATTACCATTAATGGTATGCTATTGAACTCTTTAGTTATGGCGTTAGTGATCACTATTGGTAAATTGGTTATCTCTATTGCCTCCGCTTACGCCGTGGTGTTCTTTCGTTTTCCTGGCAGAATGCTGGCTTTTTGGACAATCTTCTTTACCTTGATGCTCCCCGTCGAAGTGCGGATCATGCCGACCTTTGAGGTAGTGACAAATCTTAATATGTTGAACTCCTATGCAGGACTGACCATTCCACTGATTGCGAGTGCAACGGCTACATTTTTGTTTCGCCAATTTTTTCTTACCATCACCCCAGAGCTGATTGAAGCGGCCAAAATTGATGGTGCAGGGCCAATAAAATTTTTCTTTACTATTTTATTGCCTTTATCCCGTACCAATATTGCCGCACTTTTTGTTATCACCTTTATCTATGGCTGGAATCAATATCTTTGGCCAATGCTTATCACCACAGATACTCAGTACTACACCATTGTCATGGGCATCAAACAGATGGTGGCCGTATCTGATGGCGTGATTGAGTGGAACAAAATTATGGCAACCACTTTAATTGCAATGTTGCCACCTGTCTTTATCGTCATTTTGATGCAAAGAGCCTTTGTTAAAGGCTTTGTTGATACGGAGAAATAATATGACTACCGTAACACTGACTAATTTAGAAAAACGTTATCCTAATGGTTATCAAGCAATTTCCACGCTCAATCTCTCTATTGAGCAAGGCGAAATGGTGGTTTTAGTAGGGCCTAGTGGTTGTGGAAAATCAACACTACTGCGCATGATAGCGGGATTAGAAACCATCACAGATGGCGATTTACTGATTGATAATCGACGCGTAAATGAACATGAGCCTAGTGAGCGAGATATTGCGATGGTTTTTCAAAATTATGCCCTCTACCCACATATGTCTGTCTATGACAATATGGCGTATGGTTTGCGTAATCGAAAAATCCCCAAAGCTGAAATCATAGCCCGAGTCGATCGCGCTGCTCATATGCTAGAAATAAGCCATTTACTGGATAGAAAACCTAAAGAGCTTTCTGGTGGACAACGCCAACGCGTTGCCATGGGCAGAGCGATTGTCCGTGATCCCAAAGTCTTCTTATTTGATGAACCGCTCTCTAACCTTGATGCCAAACTACGCGTACAAATGCGTCTTGAAATCAAAAAGCTGCAGCAAAAATTAGCCACTACTTCTGTTTATGTCACTCATGATCAAGTGGAAGCCATGACCTTGGCGGATAAATTAGTAGTACTAAACCAAGGTCATATAGAACAAGTTGGCTCCCCCTTAGAGATTTATGAAAGCCCAGCTTCTGTATTTGTGGCAACATTTATGGGATCACCGGCGATGAATATTTTAACCACTCATATCAATCGCGGTATTATTGAAATTGCGGATGGTCATCTTGCTATTTCTGCCCACTCATTACCTAATGGTGAGATCCAACTAGGATTACGTCCTGAACATTTGCTCATAAATCAACAAAATCCACTGTTTCATGCTAATGTCGATTTTATTGAAGCTTTAGGGGCTGATGTTTTAATTTACGCCACCACTTGTGACCAACAATCTATTGTTATTCGAGCCACAAACGATCATGGTGTTAATGTGGGTAATAGAATAGGTGTTGCTATTTATCCAGAAAATCTACATTTTTTTGATCGACAAACCCAAAAACGGATTGAACGTCCTACCATGTTGTTAAGTGAACGATTAGTCTCTTAATTTATTCTCACTGTGATTCATTTTCAGTTTAATCTTAATAGCAATGTTTTTAGCATTGCTATTATTTTTTCATTGATGAGAAAACACACATAACATCAATATACTTAACACTTAAAATGTATAAAGTAGATTATTTTGATGCTATCCATTGCGATTAATCTTTGTTAAAAGAGAGATGATAAAAAATTTACAACATATTAAAATTTAATAAAAATTTCACAATAAATACCTTTAAATCCATTTAAAAACCATGATTAGTTACATTAATAAAAGTACAC
>NZ_CAWPAV010000142.1:0-31489 GCF_963885725.1 Proteus sp. G4380 | reverse complement strand
TTTTATTAACACTATTAAGCTGTTTTTCTACCAGTGGATTAAGCGCAAATGAAACAGGAAATTTAGGCTCAATCAGTGAATCAAGGCGTGCATTGCAAAATAGCCAACGTGAAATTAATCAATTAATAGAACAAAATCGCTATCAGCAACTGCAAGAAAAAGCGGTAAATATTTCACCTACCCCAACTTTAATTACTGAGTCAGAACACTGTTTGCCTATAAAAGGCGTTTATATTCAAGGTATTACTTTACTTACTGAGAAGGATCTCAATTCATTATCTCCGTTACCTGATCAATGTATTAAGAGTGCTGATATTAATCGCCTCGTGAAAGAACTCACTCAGCGTTATCTTCAACATGGTTATATTACCGCGCGTATCCAATTTTTACGTCCTAACCAACATGGCGAATTAGGTCTGTATGCTATTGAAGGGTTTGTTGAACGTATTGAAGGGGGTGATCGAGGTGTTAACACCACACTACTATTTCCTCGAATCAAAGGGCAACCATTAAAACTCGCTACACTCGATCAAGGCTTAGATCAAGCAAACCGTTTGCAATCAAATAAAGTCACAGTGGATATTCTTCCCGGTACCGAATTGGGGGGCTCTGTCATTAAGTTGTCTAATCAACGAAAATCACCTTGGCATCTCAATATCGCTAGTGACAATTATGGACAGAAAAATTCAGGCCGCTGGTTAATACGAACGAATGCTAGTTTAGATAGCCCATTAGGTTTATCTGATTTTGTAAGCTTAAATGCCAATATAACCACAGATAACCCGAATACCCGTTTTAATCGTGCTTATACTTTGCTCTATTCAATTCCTTATGGTGGTTTTACTTTTAGCTCTTTTGGTAGTTATTCGGAGTACCAATTTCACCAAAAATTACAAACACGTACTGTCAGCTTATATGGCGATACCACTCAAGTAGGTATTAGAGGCGATTATGCTTTTAGCCGTAGCCAAAAACAAATTGATACCTTAAATATTCAAGTCACTCATAAACGTATACGCAACTATTTTAGCCAAATTCGTTTAGATCTCAGTAGCCCTAAATTAACCACGATTGAATTAGGGATTAATCATTTGCAGATTATTCCAAATGGCGTATTGAGCACTAATTTAAGTGTTGAAAAAGCGGTCGGCTGGTTTGGCGCAGAGGAAACACCCTATATCACTAACGGTAATGGTAACGACTATCGCTTTACAAAAGTTAAGCTATTTGCCAATTGGTATCAACGCTTTTCTCTATGGCATTCTACATTTTTATTCAATAGTACTTTTTTAGGCCAATACAGCCACGACACACTCCCCGGCGTTGAATGGCTAAGTTTAACAGACAAAAACGCTATTCGTGGTTTTGATCAAAGCACACTTTCTGGTGATAACGGTGGCTATTTACGCAATACCCTCTCCTATCCCTATCGACTTAACCACTTTTCTATCACACCTCGTATAGGGATAGATATCGGTCAAGTAAAACAACATGGTAACTACAAAGGATGGCAAGGTGGTTACGGCCTAAGCTCCGGCTTAAATATTCAATATCAACAAGCACAACTCGACCTTGAAGTTGCAAAAGGCGAGTTACTGTATCACCAAACAAATTCCAATAAAACCAAAGATCCTACTCAACTACTGGTTAAATTTTCATACTTATTTTGATCTACATTCATAGCAACAAATGGAGATAACCCTATGAAATCAAAAAACTTTAAACTTTCACCCTCTGGGCGACTTGCTGCGTCTTTAGCAATAATTTTTGTCTCTCTTAATGCTTATGGTAATGGCATCGTGCCCGATACAGGCCATCAAGGGCCGGATGTCTCTGCTGTTAATGGCGGTACGCAAGTGATTAATATAGTCACGCCAAATAACGAAGGGATTTCTCATAACCAATACCAAGACTTCAATGTTGGCAAGCCTGGGGCTGTATTTAATAACGCATTAGAAGCGGGACAATCTCAACTTGCGGGTCATTTAAACGCTAACAGCAATTTAAATGGTCAAGCTGCCTCTTTAATTTTGAATGAAGTTGTTAGCCGCAACCCATCATTCTTATTAGGTCAGCAAGAGGTCTTTGGTATCGCTGCTGAATATGTGCTTTCTAACCCAAATGGTATCACATGTGATGGTTGTGGTTTTATAAATACCAGCCGCTCTTCATTAGTTGTTGGTAATCCGCTCTTTGAAAATGGTCAGCTAAAAGGCTATAGCACCCTCAACAACACAAATTTACTATCGCTTGGTAAAAATGGCTTAAATACAACAGGGTTGTTAGACTTAATTGCTCCTCGTATTGATAGTAGAGGGAAAATCACTGCTGCTGAAATTTCAGCCTTTACTGGACAAAACACCTTCTCACAACATTTTGATATTCTCTCTTCACAAAAACCCGTTTCAGCATTAGATAGCTATTTCTTTGGTAGTATGCAATCGGGTCGTATCCGCATTATTAATACGGCTGAAGGTAGTGGAGTTAAATTAGCAGGTAAATTTACCGCAGATAACGACCTAAGTGTTAAAGCCGATAATATTCAAACAGATAGTCAAGTCCGTTATGACAGTTACGATAAAGATGGCAGTGAAAATTACCAAAACTATCGTGGCGGGATCACGGTTAATAATAGTGGCTCTAGTCAAACACTCACTAAAACCGAATTAAAAGGTAAAAACATCACATTAGTAGCGAGTAGCCATAATCAAATCAAAGCCTCTGATTTAATGGGGGATGATATCACTTTACAAGGTGCTGATTTAACTATCGAAGGGAAACAACTACAGCAAAAAGAGACCGATATTGATAATCGCTGGTTCTACTCGTGGAAATACGATGTGACTAAAGAGAAAGAACAAATACAGCAAATTGGTAGCCAAATTGATGCTAAAAATAATGCGACATTAACCGCAACTAAAGGAGATGTTACCTTAGACGCGGCTAAAATTAATGCGGGGAATAACCTTGCAATTAATGCCAATAAAGATATCCATATCAATGGATTAGTTGAGAAAGAAAGTCGTAGTGAAAATGGCAATAAACGTAATCATACTTCTCGCTTAGAAAGTGGTAGTTGGAGTAACAGCCACCAAACTGAGACGTTGAAAGCCAGTGAATTAACGGCAGGTAAAGATCTTGGTTTAGATGCTCAAGGCTCAATAACGGCGCAAGGTGCTAAACTGCATGCGAATGAAAATGTGCTGGTCAATGCCAAAGATAACATTAATTTAAACGTCCAAAAAACCAATAATGATAAAACAGTCACCGATAATCATGTTATGTGGGGAGGTATTGGTGGTGGTCAGAATAAAAATAATAATAATCAACAACAAGTTAGTCATGCAACACAATTAACCGCTGATGGTCAATTGCTCCTTGCTGCAGATAACAATGTCAACATTACCGGTAGCCAAGTAAAAGGCAACCAAGGTGCTTTTGTTAAAACCACACAAGGTGATGTCGTCATTGATAATGCGCTGAGTGAAACCATCAGTAAAATCGATGAACGCACAGGAACCGCGTTTAATATCACTAAAAGTTCACATAAAAATGAAACTAATAAACAAACATCTACAAGTAGTGAACTCATTTCCGATGCACAATTGACCGTTGTCAGTGGCAATGATGTTAATGTCATTGGTAGTTTGATCAAAAGCGCTGATAAATTAGGTATTCATTCTTTAGGTGATATCAACGTTAAATCAGCACAACAAGTCACTAAGATTGATGATGAAAAAACATCATTAGCCATTACTGGGCACGCCAAAGAAGTTGAAGACAAGCAATATAGTGCGGGCTTTCATATCACTCATACCACCAATAAAAATACTAGTACTGAAACAGAGCAAGCTAACTCAACCATTAGTGGCGCCAATGTTGATCTGCAAGCGAATAAAGATGTGACTTTTGCGGGATCTGATCTAAAGACTACCGCAGGGAATGCCTCTATTACGGGTGATAATGTTGCCTTTGTTAGCACGGAAAATAAAAAACAAACGGACAACACAGATACCACTATTTCAGGAGGTTTTAGCTACACAGGAGGTGTAGATAAAGTCGGTTCTAAAGCCGATTTTCAATATGACAAACAACATACACAAACAGAGGTAACAAAAAATAGAGGCAGCCAAACAGAGGTTTCAGGTGATTTGACTATTACCGCGAACAAAGATTTGCTTCACGAAGGAGCTTCTCACCATGTTGAGGGGCGTTATCAAGAGTCTGGTGAAAATATTCAGCATCTTGCCGTCAATGATAGTGAAACATCTAAAACTGACAGCTTAAATGTTGGTATCAATGTTGGCGTTAATCTTGATTATAGCGGTGTAACGAAGCCAGTTAAGAAAGCAATCGAAGATGGTGTTAACACAACCAAACCGGGTAACAATACCGATTTAACTAAAAAAGTTACAGCAAGAGATGCAATTGCTAATTTAGCTAACCTTAGCAATTTAGAGACCCCCAATGTCGGTGTTGAAGTGGGTATTAAAGGTGGTGGTAGTCAGCAATCACAAACCGATAGCCAAGCCGTTTCAACCTCTATCAATGCAGGAAAAATCAACATTGATAGTAATAATAAGTTACATGATCAAGGTACTCACTATCAATCAACCCAAGAAGGTATTTCTCTCACAGCAAACACCCACACAAGTGAGGTCGCGCAAGATAAACATCAAACGACATTCCATGAAACAAAAGGCGGTGGACAAGTTGGTGTCAGTACCAAAACGGGCAGTGATATTACCGTTGCTATTAAAGGTGAAGGCCAAACAACTGATAACGCCTTAATGGAAACAAAGGCTAAAGGTAGCCAATTTACCTCAAATGGCGATATTTCGATTAATGTAGGTGAAGATGCCCATTATGAAGGTGCTCAATTTGATGCACAAAAGGGCAAAACAGTTATCAATGCGGGGGGTGATCTCACTCTTGCACAGGCGACTGATACTCATAGCGAAAGTCAATCTAATGTTAATGGTAGTGCAAATCTGAAAGTGGGCACCACGCCAGAGAGTAAAGACTATGGTGGAGGTTTCAATGCAGGGACCACTCATCACAGCAAAGAGCAGACTACCGCAAAAGTGGGCGCTATCACTGGCTCTCAAGCTATTGAATTAAACGCTGGGCATAACCTGACTTTACAAGGTACTCATTTAAGTAGCGAACAAGATATTGCATTAAATGCAACTAATAAAGTCGACCTACAATCAGCGAGCTCTGAGCGTACTGAAAAAGGCAATAATTTATCTGGAGGAGTACAAGCAGGTTTTGGTAAAAAAATGACCGATGATGCTTCATCTGTGAATGGTTTAGGTAGTGCCCAATTTGCTATTGGTAAACAAGATGAGAAAAGCGTATCTCGAGAAGGAGGAACGATTAATAACTCAGGAAACTTAACGATTAATGGCAATAGCGTCCATCTTCAAGGAGCACAAGTTAATAGTAAAGATACTCAGTTAACATCACAATCCGGTGATATCGAGATCACATCTGCGCAGTCTACTGATTATAAAAACAATTGGGGAACAGATATTGGCTTTAATGGCAAAAAAACCAGTACCACCCCAAAAGAAGTTACAGAGGAGAAACCTGCTACCTCTATTCATAACATAGGGGGTAAATTACTGGTTAACGTGGAAGATCAACAAAAAACGAGCCACCAAAATGCAACCTTAGAAACAGGTACATTAACGATTAATAGTAATAAAGATCTGACACTATCTGGTGCTAATGTGACTGCTGATAGCATTACGGGTAATGTCGGTGGTTCACTCAATATTGCTAGCCAAAAAGAGAGTGATCGCCATGTCACTGTTGGCGTCAATGTTGGCTATAACCACACCAATGATCCTAAATCAAGCCAAGTGAATAAAACGGCTAAAGCCGGAGGGTCATTATTAGAGAAAACTATCAAAGATACGATTGATTCAGGAATTAAATCATCAACCGATGCTATCTCTGATAAATACAATTCCCTCTCTTCAACTATTGCAGATAAAACAGGTATCAGTGATGAAACTAAAGCCAAAATTGATCAAGGTTTTGGTAAAGTTGGTAATGGTATTAAGAATATCGTAACAGGTGCTGAAGGTCATACTGCTAATGCAGATATCAAAGTCACTCATGTAGATAATGATGCTGTCACTAAAACCACCTCCTTAACTAGCAACAACGACCTATCATTAAATGTGAATGGCTCGACAAAACTCACCGGAGCAGAAATTGCGAGTAAACAAGGCCAAGTTGATTTAGGGGGAAGTAGCGTTAAATTAGAAAATATTGAAGGTCATCATTATGAAGCCGGCGCCGATCTTGATCTGAAATCCTCTGTGGTGGATTTAGCAAAACAACTGGTAGGTGGAGATATTTCTTTTAAATCCCCCGTTAAAACGAATGAAACCGTCAATACAAAAGCATCTATTTCTGAAAAATAGTCGATACTTCATAAAAGAATAACTGCCTATTTTTTGTAAGCTAAGCCCACTTGATTGTCATTATTACAAGTGGGCTTTTTATTATCACACTTATGACATCTGCTCCCGATAAACTTACAATTCTTTAATATTTAAAATAAGCCAAAAAAAATAACCCATTGAATATAAACAAAATAAAAGCAAACAAAATAATTATATAATCCTTGACCTTCCCCTAATGGTAAAGCTTAAGCTTTGTCCCATACCATATTTAAGAGGGAAAGTTTGATGAATACACCTACAACATTATCCTCAGCAAATAGGCTGAGCTTACCTGTAGAAGGTATGACATGTGCTTCATGTGTCGGACGTGTTGAACGAGCATTAAAGGCAGTACCTGAAATAAAAGATGCTGTCGTGAATCTTGCAACAGAACGTGCTGATATTACATTTAGCAGTACCCCCAATCCTGTACTTGCTGTAAGCGCGATTGAAAGCTCTGGCTATAAAGTTCCTGAAGAGATCACTGAATTAGCTATTGAAGAAATGACCTGCGCTTCCTGTGTCGGGCGTGTTGAGAAAGCATTAGCTCAAATTCCTGGTGTATTAGAAGCCACCGTGAATCTTGCCACTGAGCGTGCTCGTGTGCGTCATTTATCCGGCGTAGTATCTATTACTGATTTAGAAGTGGCGGTTGTCCATGCCGGTTATAAACCACGGCGGCTATCAGATAATCCAGCCAATACTCGTGATTTAAGTGAAGAGCGTCGTGAAAAAGAAGCCCGCTCGTTACGCCGAGCATTACTTATTGCCACTATCTTCACATTACCAGTGTTCGTTATTGAGATGGGCTCACATTTTATCCCCGGAGTCCATCATTGGGTAACGCAAACATTAGGGCAACAGCTCAACTGGTATATTCAATTTGTTCTTGCCACCATAGTGATGTTTGGCCCTGGCTTACGCTTTTTCAAAAAAGGAATACCCGCATTATTACGCGGTGCTCCTGATATGAACTCATTAGTATCAGTCGGTACAGTAGCCGCTTATGGGTATTCTGTCGTTTCAACCTTTATACCCCAAGTCTTACCTGCAGGTACGGCAAATATCTATTTTGAGGCTGCTGTCGTGATTGTTACCTTGATCTTATTAGGGCGAAATCTTGAGGCAAAAGCCAAAGGAAATACCTCACAAGCGATTAAGCGTTTAGTGGGTCTTCAAGCCAAAACAGCACGTGTTTCACGTCATGGTGAAATACTAGAAATTCCATTAGATCAAGTTATGATGGGCGATATCGTTGTTGTTCGTCCTGGTGAAAAAATCCCTGTTGATGGTGAGGTTGTAGAAGGCCATTCTTATGTTGATGAGAGCATGATAACCGGTGAACCCGTTCCTGTAGCAAAAGAGATAGGGGCTGAGGTTGTCGGTGGCACCATCAATAAAACAGGCGCTTTTAGTTTTAAAGTGACCAAAGTGGGTGCCAATACGATACTCGCACAAATTATTCGCTTAGTTGAGGAAGCTCAAGGTTCAAAATTACCAATCCAAGCGCTTGTTGATAAAGTTACCATGTGGTTTGTGCCCGCAGTAATGATAGGTGCAACGATCACATTCTTTATTTGGCTCGCATTTGGTCCTGAGCCTGCACTAACCTTTGCGCTCATCAATGCTGTTGCGGTACTCATTATTGCTTGTCCGTGTGCAATGGGATTAGCGACACCAACATCAATTATGGTTGGCACAGGACGAGCTGCTGAATTAGGAATACTTTTCCGTAAAGGTGAAGCTTTGCAAGCCTTACGTGATGTTAGTGTGGTCGCACTCGACAAAACTGGTACATTGACAAAAGGCCGCCCTGAGCTAACTGATCTGATCCCAGCAGAAAAATTTGAATATAACGAGATATTAAGTCTCGTCGCTTCAATTGAAACTTATTCAGAACACCCTATTGCACAAGCAATTGTTAATGCAGTAAACGAGGCAAAATTAACGCTTGCTAGCGTCGATAATTTTGAAGCTATTCCTGGTTTTGGTGTTAGTGCAACAGTTGATGGAAGATCTGTCTCTGTGGGTGCCGACCGCTTTATGAAACAGCTTGGGTTAGATGTCAGTCAGTTCGCTTCATCCGCTCAAAAATTAGGTGAGCAAGGTAAAACACCACTGTATACCGCCATTGATGGCCGTCTTGCTGCGATTATTGCCGTTGCAGATCCAATAAAAGAAACAACACCTGAAGCTATTAAAGCATTACATGCATTAGGTTTGAAAGTAGCAATGATCACAGGTGATAACAAAGCAACAGCAAAAGCAATAGCAAAACAACTTGGTATTGATGAAATAGTTGCAGAAGTCCTTCCTGATGGAAAAGTTGCAGCATTAAAACAACTTAGTCAGAAAGGAGATAAAGTTGCATTTGTCGGAGATGGTATCAATGATGCCCCAGCGCTTGCACAAGCTGATGTAGGATTGGCAATTGGTACAGGAACTGACGTTGCCATTGAAGCTGCTGACGTAGTACTAATGTCAGGTGATTTACGCGGTGTTGTTGATGCGATTGCACTTAGCCAAGCAACCATTCGTAATATCAAACAAAACTTATTCTGGGCATTTGCTTATAACGCATTATTAATCCCTGTCGCTGCGGGCATGCTTTATCCTATCAATGGCATGTTACTTTCGCCTATATTCGCTGCCGCAGCAATGGCGCTTTCTAGTGTATTTGTTTTAGGAAATGCACTACGACTAAAACGTTTTCAAGCGCCCATGAAAACACATTAAACATAAATTATCTTTATTGCCAGATCCGAAAAAGATCTGGCTCATGCTGATAAAGCAATTATCTCTACTTAGAAGAAAAGCGCTTTATTATCAGATAAGGAGAATAAGATGAATATTGGTCAAGCTGCAAAAAAATCCGGTATTTCAAGTAAAATGATCCGATATTATGAGCAAATTGGTTTAATACCTAAGGCAATTCGTACTGACGGAGGTTATCGTGATTACAATGATAGCGATGTAGATTGTTTTCGCTTTATCCGCCATTCACGTGCTCTTGGTTTTTCAACAGAGCAAATATCAACATTATTAGTTTTATGGAATAACAGAGAACGGACAAGTGCTGATGTAAAAGCTATTGCCCTTTCTCATATCGATGAATTAAACCGTAAAATAGCGCAATTGCAACGAATGACGCAAACATTATCGCATTTAGCACAAGAGTGCCAAGGTGATAATAATCCTGATTGCCCAATTATTGCTAAGCTAGTCGAACCCCAAACAGGGACAGAACATTAAACAACAAAAAAACAACCTTTATTACCTCCACTCTCCTATTTTATGTTTTTTTATCCATGATAAAAAAAGCCCACCTTTATTCGAAGGTGGGCTTTCTATTTTTAAAATGGTGTTACATTCTTACCCATATAATAAGCAATAAGTAATTAACCTAATTTACCGTGACAATGCTTATATTTTTTACCTGAACCACAAGGGCAAGGTTCGTTACGACCCACTTTTTTGCCTGATGCCACTTGGCCATCAACGGCTGACATTTGTGATTCTTTTGTCACTTCATGGCTAAGTTGTTGCTGTTTAGCTAAACGCTCCGCCTCTTCACGACGACGACGCTCTAACTCTTCAACTTCTTCAGGTAAACGAACTTGTACTTTACTTAATGTGCTGATCACTTCATATTTCAGTGATTCCAACATATTAGCGAACATAGCAAAAGATTCACGTTTGTACTCTTGTTTTGGATCTTTTTGTGCATAACCACGTAAATGGATACCTTGACGCAGATAATCCATCGCCGCTAAGTGCTCTTTCCACAGTGAATCCAGTGTTTGTAACATGACACCTTTTTCAAAGTTACGCATCATTTCAGCACTGACAATCTCTTCTTTTGCTTTATAGACTTCGATTGATTTTTCTAAAATACGTTCGCGCAGTGTTTCTTCGTGTAGTTCAGGCTCTTTATCTAACCACTCTTTGATAGGTAAATTTAAATCAAAGTCATTTTGCAGACAGGCCGTTAAACCTTCAATATCCCACATCTCTTCTAGTGATTGAGGTGGAATATAGTTATCAATCATCGAAGTAAACACATCTTGGCGAATACTGTCGATAGTTTCACTGACATCAGCAACATCTAACAACTCATTACGTTGAGTATAAATAGCTCGACGCTGATCATTGGCTACATCATCATACTCAAGTAATTGTTTACGAATATCGAAGTTACGGTTTTCTACTTTACGTTGTGCATTAGCAATCGCTTTAGTTACCCATGGATGCTCAATAGCTTCTGTTTCGTTCATTCCCAGTTTACGCATCATGCCTGATACTTTATCAGAGGCAAAAATACGCATTAAGGAGTCTTCCATTGACAGATAGAAACGAGAAGAACCCTCATCCCCTTGACGCCCCGCACGACCACGTAACTGGTTATCGATACGACGTGATTCATGGCGTTCAGTACCAATAATATGTAAACCACCAGAAGCTAATACCGCATCATGGCGTTTTTGCCATTGTGCTTTGATCTCTTCAATTTGCTCTTCTGTTGGATTTTCCAGCTTCGCAACTTCAGTCTGCCAACTTCCCCCTAATACGATATCGGTACCACGACCAGCCATATTAGTTGCGATAGTCACCGCTGATGGTAACCCCGCATTAGCAATGATATCTGCTTCCATAGCATGGAATTTGGCATTCAGGACATTATGATGAATATTCGCTTTTGTGAGTGCTTGGGAGATCTCTTCAGATTTTTCAATCGAGATGGTCCCCACCAGTACCGGTTGTCCATTTTTAGTACGTTCACGAATATCTTCAATAATCGCGGCAAATTTACCTTTTTCATTCATATAAACTAAATCAGGTAAATCTTTACGGACCATTGGGCGGTTAGTTGGAATAACGATAGTTTCTAAACGGTAGATAGAGTTAAATTCAAAAGCTTCGGTATCTGCAGTACCAGTCATCCCCGCTAATTTCTCATATAAACGGAAATAGTTCTGGAATGTAATGGACGCTAATGTTTGGTTCTCATTTTGGATCTTCACACCTTCTTTTGCTTCTACCGCTTGGTGTAAACCATCCGACCAACGACGGCCTTGCATGGTACGACCGGTATGTTCGTCAACAATGATAACTTCGCCATCTTTAACAATGTAATCAACATCTTTTGTAAATAATGCATGGGCACGTAAGGCTGCCGTTACATGGTGCATAAGCATGATGTTAGCAGGTGAGTAAAGTGACTCGCCCTCTTTCATCATACCTGCTTCGGCTAATAACCCTTCAATTTTAACTAAGCCACGCTCAGTAATATTCACTTGACGCGTTTTTTCGTCGACAGAGTAATCCCCTTCCCCTTGGAAGGTATCTGAATCTTCTTTTTCTTGAGGCACTAAATGAGGAATAACTTTATTCATTTTAATATAAAGTTCAGAGCTATCCTCAGCAGGCCCTGAAATAATCAGTGGAGTACGAGCTTCATCAATTAAAATCGAGTCAACCTCATCCACTAATGCATAGTGTAATTTACGTTGGACACGCTCTTCAGGGCTAAACGCCATATTGTCACGCAAATAGTCGAAACCAAATTCGTTATTTGTACCGTAAGTGATATCTGCGTTATAAGCTTCACGTTTTGCTGGTGGTGCCATATTAGGGAGGTTGATACCAACACTTAACCCTAAGAATTCAAATAGTGGGCGGTTATTTTCCGCATCCCGTTGCGCCAAATAGTCATTGACGGTAACAACGTGCACCCCTTTACCTGATAGCGCATTTAAATAAGCAGGCAGTGTTGCAGTTAAGGTTTTACCTTCCCCTGTACGCATCTCTGCGATACAGCGATCATTTAATACCATACCGCCAATAAGCTGTACGTCAAAGTGACGCATACCAAAAACACGTTTACTCGCTTCACGTACAGTGGCAAAAGCTTCAGGTAAAATATCCTCTTCTTTTTCACCTTTTTTTAAACGCTCACGAAATTCATCTGTTTTGGCTTTCAATTCATCGTCGGTTAATTTTTCAAATTCTGGCTCTAGTTGATTGATTTGAGCAACCACTTTACGCATACGACGAATAGCGCGTTCATTACGACTACCAAAAATTTTGGTTACAATTTTACCTAACATAACTCTTTATTCTCATTTATGGCGTAAATACGCCGAATACAGCCTCTATGTTTATCGACGATAAATCATAGAGATAAGCATAATCTAACAAAGATTAACAAACTCAATTAAGCTGTTAGGTAAGGTCCAGCACGGATACCGCGGATCTGAGCAAGCCATAATCCGGTATGATAGGAAATACGATTTTCCGTTAATACGCCGCGGGAAATCGGTAAATTAACCAGGGTAGAAGATGGCGCTTGAGTCAGTAACGCATAAAGCGTATCAAGCATGACCTCAGCAACATTCGCAACAGGTGATGGCTCATCTTTTGCTTTTACCATCAATTCAGGTGAATGAATGGTAAAAGCAAAAGAGAGCTGCTTAATCACATTTTTAACGGCATGCTGTTGCCAGTAATTAAAGGTGAAGGATGAAGCAGGATTCTGTACACTCTGGCGTAAGAATAAATTATCAAAAGCGATTAATGCTTGGCTTTGACGATTTTGTGAGGAAGGTGTATCCGTTTGTGATGGATTTTCAGCATGGGCAGACACCAGCGAAGGCATACCAATACCTGCTGCTACCATCCCTAATAGCAGATGCGACCAAAAATATCGTCTGCCAAATTGTCGCCAAAAATTTATAATGCTCATTAACCTTCGTTATTTAATTTTATAATTTGTGGAGTCAAAATCTATGCGGGATAGCTACCCACAATCATTGGAAAACATCCTAAAAGAGCTTGAAGGTTCCAATAAAAGCACATTACAGCTTATACAACAGCGTGCAACAATTTTACTCAAATTAAATCGTACCGTCATGGCACTTTTACCAGCACCGTTACAAGATAAATGCCGTGTCGCCAATTATCGCAATGCTATTTTAATTATTGAAGTCACAAACGCAAGTTGGATGACACGATTACGTTATGAAATTCCATCATTACTTTCTGCATTAAGAAAGGAAATTTTACCATCGTTATCCTCAATAGACATCAAAATAAATCCTTCTTTAAGCATAAAAGCAGGAAAAAAGAGTGTCACTTCATCATTAAAAGATCCAACACCCGTAAAAAAACGCCACTTAAGTGTAGAGAGTGCACAATCATTGAAATATTTGGCAGAGAAAAGCCCGAAGAAATTAAGAGAAAGATTAGAACGGTTGGCTGCACTTGCCGGAGAGAGTACAAGTACAGCCAAAGATGACGCTAATTAGAGATAATTAACGTGCTTTCCAATTGAGCGATTAAGCAAAAACTGTCGATGGCGCTTTAAATGCCACTGGCATTTTCGCTTCGTCTTCAAAGGTGACGAATTCCCAAGCAGACTCTTTTGCTAAAACAGCTTGAAGCAATTTATTATTTAGTGCATGACCTGATTTAAACGCGGTAAATTCACCGATAATGTTATAGCCACACATAAATAAATCACCGATTGCATCTAACATTTTATGACGAACAAATTCGTCTTCAAAACGTAAACCATCATCGTTGAGGACACGATAGTCATCAACCACGATAGCGCAATCAAAGCTACCGCCTAAACACAATCCTTTCGATTGTAAATATTCAATATCACGCATAAATCCAAATGTACGAGCACGACTTATTTGACTCATAAAGGATTCAGCAGAGAAATCTAATTTATAACGCTGAGTACTTGCATCGATAGCAGGATGGTTAAAATCGATAGTAAAATCTAATTTAAAACCATTATAAGGACGCATTTCCGCCCATTTATCGCCATCTTCAACACGTACTGTTTCCTTGATACGGATGAATTTTTTCGCAGTGCGAAGCTCTTCAATACCTGCATCAAGCAATAAGAAAACAAAAGGTGCTGCACTGCCATCCATAATAGGAATTTCAGGTGCATCCACTTCAATTACGATATTATCAATGCCTAAACCAGCCAGTGCTGCATTTAAATGCTCAACGGTTGATATACGCACATCATCTTCATTCACTAAGCAAGTACATAACATAGTGTCACGAACTGATTTTGCGTCTGCTGGAAAATCCACCGGTGGATTTAAGTCAGTACGACGGTAGATGACCCCAGTATTAGCTGGCGCCGGACGCATTGTAAGCGTAACTTTTTTACCCGTGTGGAGCCCCACACCAGTTGCTTGTACAATTCGTTTTAATGTCCGTTGTTTGATCATCATTTTATCTCGCAATATTATCCGTCCTACCAATTATTATACTTATAATTGGCAGGACAGTTTAGCACAAAAAGCGGAGATGCCAATCTTTTTGACGATTAATCAGCCTGTTTTCTTAAGAAAGCAGGGATATCTAAATAATCTGGCTCTTTGTTAGCTTGAGTAGATTGTTCATTAACCGCTTTAGCTGCCGGCTTGCTCTCTTCTACTGTAGAGAAAGAGGACATGCTATTTTGCATTTGCTGATAACGATTTTCCATAGCGTTTTGTTGATTTTGCTTATTAGTTACCAGCGTAATTTCTGGACGTTTATCCATGCCGATACCTGTAGCAACCACAGTAACACGCAGTTCATCGTTCATTTCAGGGTCAAGAGAAGTACCAATCACCACTGTGGCGTTATCTGATGCAAATGCACGAATGGTGTTACCGACGGTTTCAAACTCATCAAGACGTAAATCAAAGCCTGCTGTAATATTAACTAACACACCACGTGCGCCAGACAGGTCGATATCTTCCAGTAATGGACTTGAAATCGCCATTTCAGCGGCTTCTTCAGCACGATCTTCGCCTTTAGCTGCACCAGATCCCATCATGGCATAACCCATCTCTGACATCACCGTTCTCACGTCAGCAAAGTCGACGTTCATCAAACCTGGGCGAGTGATCAGTTCTGCGATACCTTGAACAGCACCTTTTAATACATCATTTGCCGCACCAAATGCGTCAAGTAACGAAATACCACGGCCGAGTACTTTTAGCAGCTTGTCATTTGGAATAGTGATTAATGAGTCAACATGCTTAGATAACTCAGTAATTCCCTGCTCAGCAAATGCCATACGCTTTTTGCCTTCAAAATTAAAAGGCTTAGTCACAACAGCAACCGTTAAAATACCTAACTCTTTCGCAACTTCAGCAACGACTGGCGCAGCACCTGTACCTGTACCACCGCCCATACCCGCAGCGATAAATACCATATCCGCACCTTCTAGTGCAGCGCGTAACGCTTCACGATCTTCTTCGGCAGCATTACGGCCTACCTCAGGGTTTGCACCTGCACCTAAGCCTTTCGTAATGGCATTACCGATTTGGATAGTTTGTCCAACTGCTGTTTTACGTAATGCTTGAGCATCAGTATTGACCGCGAAGAAATCAACGCCTTCAATACGTTCACGAACCATGTGCTCAACCGCATTACCGCCGCCGCCACCAACGCCGATGACTTTGATCACCGCATCGTTGGTTAATTCCATAGGTTCAAACATAATTTCTCTCCGTTTTGTGCCTTTTAGGGTCGCTTGCTCAAACGACCTCTTTTTAAATTTGTCTGATGATTAAAACTCTCTTTTTAACCAGCCAGTGAGTTTTTTTAGCCAACCACTAACTGCAGAGCGTTTTTCGGTTTCAGTTTCCTCACCAAAGTGAGATTCTTTACCGTAATGCAAAAGCCCGACTGCCGTAGAATAGAAGGGATCCTGCGCATAATCTGTTAGCCCGGTAATATTTAACGGTTTACCGATCCGTACTTGCGTGTGGAAAACACGTTGAGCACATTCAACAAGTCCATCTATCTGTGCAGCACCACCTGTTAAAACAATACCTGCCGCTAAATGGTGCTTTATTCCTTGCTGACGTAATTGTTCCTGAACACTCAAAATCTCTTCATTAACAAGATTTAGAAGCTCGGTATAACGCGGTTCAATCACCTCAGCAAGTGTTTGCCGTTGTAGACTTCTTGGTGGTCTACCTCCGACACTTGGAACTTCGACATTTTCATCTTTGCCAACTAAAGAGCCTAATGCACAGCCATGACGCACTTTTATTGCTTCGGCATCATTTGGTGGTGTACCAAAAGCGTAAGCAATATCGCTAGTCACAACGTTGCCTGCATAAGGAATGACACGAGTATGTCTTAATGCACCACCGGTATATATGGCGATATCCATGGTTCCGCCACCCATATCAACGACACAAACACCTAATTCGCGCTCATCTTCTGTTAGCACAGCAAAACTTGAAGCCAGTCCTGCAAAAATCAGTTGATCCACTTTTAAACCACAGCGCTCAACTGCTTTTACTATATTCTTCGCCATATCGTTATGGCAGGTAATCAGATGTACTTTAGCCTGCATACGTACACCAGATAACCCAACAGGGTTTTTGATCCCTTCTTGGTAATCAATGGCGTACTCTTGCGGTATTACGTGTAAAACACGGTGTTCATCTTTTACTTTGACGGATTTCGCAGTATGCACCACGCTATCAACATCATCTTGTGTTACTTCTTCTTCTGAAATTGGCACCATACCAATTTCATTTTGGCAGCTAATATGTTTGCCTGATAACGCCAAATATACTGACGATATTTGGCAATCTGCCATCAATTCAGCCTGATCTACAGCCCGTTGTACACATTTTACGACGGATTCGAGATCGTTCACGCCACCTTTGTCCATACCCCGAGATGGGCAACTTCCCACCCCGATAATATTCACTACGCCATCAGGCAGGATCTCACCGACAAGGGTGGCTACTTTGGCCGTACCAATCTCAAGACCAACTACTAATTTTCTGTCCGTCGCTTTGATCATTATTGTTCTGCCTTCGCCTTCATCGTGTCATCTGCCACGTCTTGTTTATTCATTCACATCAAGTAATAAAGGAGCCCATCCAACTGCACCACCACTGTCATAACGTAAATCGACATAATCAACCCGTTTGTCAGTCTGTTGTTGCAAGATAGGATACAGCTCAATAAAGCGAGCAATCCGTTTTTCGGTATCCTTACGCCCTAACTCCAATCGGACATCATTGTCTAAGACTAATTGCCATCCTTGACGAGCTGACATTGATGCTGCTTTTAATTTCAGATTACTGGCAAGAAGCTGATCTCTCATTGCTAAATAACCTGCTAATACCATTTTCTCACTTCCTTGCGGCCCATATAATAGTGGGTAATTTCCTTGTGTTTCCAATCGCGTTGGCAGACTGAAAATTCGGCCTTCTCTATCAAGAAAATGTGTGTCATTCCAACGGGTAAATGGCACATACTCCACCAGATGGATTTTTAATTCGTCTGGCCATTGTTTACGTACGGTCACTTGCCTAATCCATGGCATACGTTCAATTTGTTGCTGAATGATATTGACATCCTGTGTCATAAAAGTGCCTGGTTGGCCTAAAGATAAAATGGCCTGACGCACATCATCATTCGTTGTGTAATGCCGCTCACCAGTAAGTACAAGCTTTGATATCGGTAGACGATTAGCATCTTTCATCCAATTCACAACTTGTATTCCGCCCCAAATAATGGTGGCAATCACACATAAGAAGAAGATTAATCCTGATAAATAGCTACCATTACTCGGTCTATCAGAATGACGTTTCTCTTTTATCTCTTTATTATTTAGCGCTGCTTGTGACATAGTAAATTCATTCACCCCTGCGCAACATTCAAATAAGAGAATCGGCTATTCTTTTGTACGATATTCCTACGATTAATACTTCCACTAGATATATATACTCTATAAATACCTTTAGCTTTGATAATTAAATCACTAAATTGTTCAATCTGTTGAGAATTATTTACCTTAAAAGTCAAAATAGCGAGTTTTTCTTTAAATTTCGCTACTTTTAACTGATAAATTTTTCCCACATCTCTTTGAGCAAGCAAATTACCGATCGTATTTTTCGCAAATAAGATCTCTTTTTGACTAAAATCTCCCACCATTACAGTCATTTTCTTAACCATTTCACCATAAATGATGTTCACTTGCTCAAACATCCGTCTTAATCCTCGCTTAAAGATGGTTGTAATTTTGTTTCTGCTAAGCGACGCGCTATTTTACCAATATTTCCAGCACCTTGAACTAAAACAAGATCATTATCTGTTAATACACCCGCTAATATTGAGGAGATGTTCTCAACATCAGAAACCCAAATCGGATCTAGTTTGCCACGTTGACGAATAGTACGACACAGTGAACGACTATCTGCACCGGGAATAGGCGCCTCTCCTGCTGCATAAACATCGGTTAATAATAAAATATCAACTTGATTAAGCACCGTTGCAAAATCTTCATATAAATCACGAGTACGTGTATAACGATGTGGTTGAAATAACATCACTAAACGTTTATCAGGCCAACCTGCTCGTGCCGCTTTTATCGTTGCATCAACTTCTGTTGGGTGATGTCCATAGTCATCCACCAGCATGACTTCCCCTTCTTGGCCATTCACATGCTCAAGACTGAAATTTCCCAAGAAATCGAAACGACGCCCAGTGCCTTGGAAATTAAGTAGTGCGGCTAAAATATGCTCATCCGCAATCCCTTCTTCTGTAGCAACAGCCACAGCTGCGGTTGCATTTAAGGCGTTATGACGTCCCGGCGCATTTAATACCACATCTAAATCAGGCATATCTTCACGAGAAATAGTGAAAAATCCTTGCGCACCTTTTTGTTCGTAATGAGTAATGCGTACATCAGCATCTTCACTAAAACCATAGGTAGTAATATAACGCCCTACTTTAGGAATAATTGACCGAATAACATCGTCATCAATACACATCACTGCGCGACCATAAAACGGTAAGTTGTGTAAAAAAGTAATAAAAGTCTCTTTTAAATTATCAAAATTACCGTGATAAGTGTCCATATGGTCAGCTTCAATATTCGTTACCACCGCAACCATAGGTTGAAGATGTAAGAAAGAAGCATCACTCTCATCCGCTTCTGCAATTAAATAGCGGCTACAACCTAAACGAGCATGGGTACCGGCTGATTTCACTAAACCGCCATTAACAAAGGTTGGATCTAATCCTGCTTGTGCATAAATGTTCGAAATCATCGCCGTTGTTGTTGTTTTACCGTGGGTTCCTGCAATCGCAACCCCGTGACGATAACGCATTAACTCCGCTAACATTTCTGCACGACGTATCACAGGAATACGCGCTTCTCTTGCTGCAATAATTTCCGGATTATCTGCACTAATTGCGGTAGAAACCACCACAACACTAGCATCACGAATATTTTCAGGGCGATGATTAAAATAGATTGTCGCCCCTAATGCAACGAGTTGTTGTGTGACTACATTAGGCGCTAAATCAGAACCACTGATTGCATAACCTTCATTAGCCAACACTTCGGCGATCCCGCCCATGCCGGCACCACCAATGCCAACAAAGTGGATATGCCTAACTTTTCTCATCTCAGGCACAAAAGATCTTAATTTCGCCAGCTGTTGTGTATTCACTATTTACTTCTTCACTCTAAGTTAATGGTTACAAGTTACGTTTATTTTTTAGCCACTTCGATAATTACATTAGCGACTCGCTCAGTAGCATCCGTAATCGCAACACTTTGTGCTTTTTCTGCCATTAGCATTAGCTGATGTCTATCCCAATTTTCTAGGGTGTCAGCTATCGCTTCTGGCGTTAAATCATTCTGTTCAATAATACGCGCCGCACCGGCATTTTCTAATGGCAATGCATTCCAATATTGCTGTCTATCTTTATGTTGAAAAGGAACAAAAATAGCGGGTAACCCCGCAGCGGCAATCTCGCTAACTGTTAATGCACCTGAACGACATACAACAACATCAGCCCATTGATAAGCTTGCGCTATATCATCAATAAATTCAGTAACTTTATACTCAGATTTAACTGAATTTTTAGAAAGTTCATTTTGATAGCGTAATTTGGTATCACTTTCGCTCCCTTTGCCGGCCTGATGCCAAATTGTAACTCGCTCTCCTAATAATCCAGCCACCACGGGCATTGTATGATTTAAGATACGCGCACCTTGGCTACCACCAATAACCAGCACTCGGACAGCACCTTCTCTGCCTTTTAATCTCTCTGCTGGGGCTTCAAGTGCTAAGACATCGTCACGAACCGGATTACCAACAACAGGCGCATTAGCAAACGCACCGGGGAATGCTTGTAACACACGTTTGGCTATTTTTGACAACCAACGGTTAGTTAAGCCTGCAATACCATTTTGTTCATGTAAAACAACGGGAATACCACAGCTCCATGCTGCAACACCGCCTGGTCCAGAAACATAGCCTCCCATGCCTAATACGGCATCAGGCTGATAGCGCTTCATAATCCGACGGGCTTGAAAAATCGCTTTTATAATACGAATAGGTGCCGCAATTAACGCTTTTACCCCTTTACCTCGCAGACCCGAAATACGGATATACTCGATTTCAATGCCATGCTTAGGCACTAATTGTGCTTCCATTCTATCCGCGGTTCCTAACCAACGAATATCCCAGCCTTGGGATTGCAGATAATGAGCAACTGCTAATCCAGGAAAGACGTGCCCTCCTGTTCCGCCGGCCATCACCATTAATCGGCGTTTACGTTCGCTCATTTAGGACTCCTTACAAACGCCTGAGCCTGTGCTAGGCGTGATTCATAATCAATTCGTAACAACATCACGATAGCCGTTGACATAATAATCAAACTCGAACCACCGTAACTAATAAGAGGTAACGTTAACCCTTTTGTTGGCAACATACCGGCTGCCGCACCAACGTTGACTAACGTCTGGAAGGTAAACCAGATCCCAATCGAACAGGCTAAAAAACCTGAAAAACGTTGATCGAGCAGCAAAGCACGGCGTCCAATTTGCATCGCACGAAAAGCGATGAAGAATACCATTAAAAGCACTAAAACCACACCGATATAACCAAGTTCTTCTGCTAAAATGGAGAAAATAAAGTCAGTATGAGCTTCAGGTAGATACTCCAACTTTTGTACTGAATTTCCTAACCCTTGCCCCAGTAGATCACCGCGTCCAAAAGCCATCAAGGATTGTGTTAACTGATAACCACTACCAAAAGGATCTTCCCAAGGTTCTAAGAACGAAGTGATACGTCGTACACGGTAAGGCTCAACAATAATTAACATCACAACAGCGGCAATACCTGTACCAATAATGGCGAGGAATTGCCAAATTTTTGCACCGGCTAAAAAAAGCAACGCTAATGTGGTCACAAACAACACGACCACCGTACCTAAGTCGGGTTGTAATAGCAGTAACACGGCTAATATTAACATCACCCCCATAGGTTTACAGAATCCCCAAAAATTGTTTCTCACTTCTTCTACTTTTCTCACCAAATAACTGGAGAGATAACAAAACAGTGCCAATTTAGAAAGTTCTGCCGGCTGAATACGTAAAGGCCCAAATGCAATCCAACGTGATGCGCCATTTACTGAACTGCCCACTGCCAATACCACGAGTAATAGCAAGATAGAACCAAACAGCATTAAGCTACTGTAGCGTTGCCATACCGCCATTGGCACTCGCATTGTCACTAATGCAAGGCAAAGGGCAACAATCATATAAATGCCGTCACGTTTAGCAAATAGAAAAGGATCTTCTGCTAAACGTTGTCCAACAGGCATTGACGCCGAAGTTACCATCACAAACCCGACAACCGCTAATCCGAATGTAAACCAGAGCAAAGTGCGATCATAAGGCACGAACGCGCTGTTATCTGTTTGATAACTTCCCACCAGCCACTGTTTTAATCTTCGCATTGCGTATACACTCATCAGCCAAGCTCCTGCGCTAAACGGGCAAACTCATCACCACGTTGTTCGAAACTTTTAAACTGATCTAGACTTGCACAAGCGGGTGAAAGTAGCACCATATCGCCAGTTTGCACTGTTGGTGCAAGTAATCGCATCGCCTCTTCCATAGTCGCGGTTAATTGTGAGACTTGTGGTCGTAAATTTGCCAATGCTTGACCATCTTGTCCGAAGCAATATAAGCGAATATTATCGCCACTGAGATAAGGTAATAGCGCGCTAAAATCAGCAGACTTACCGTCCCCACCTAACAACAGGTGCAAAGTCCCTTCTACTTCAAGCCCTCTTAAAGCTGCTTCTGTGCTACCTACATTAGTCGCTTTAGAATCATTGATCCAACGTACCCCATTATGGGAGTAAACTAATTGGAAACGATGAGCAAGGCCATGATAGGTGTTTAAAACAGCCAGTGATGCTTTACGAGAAATTCCCACCGCATCAGCTAACGCTAATGCGGCTAATGCATTGGTGTAATTGTGTTGACCAGAAAGGAACATCTGTGAAGTGGCAAGAATATTTTCACCATTTACGTTCAAGTAACGATTGGTATTATCAAGTTGATAATCCCCTTGTCCGATACCAAAACTCACACAACGTGCATCTTTGCCAGCTAAAGGCAATGTCAGAACATCATCTGCGTTATAGACACAGGTTTTAGCATTATCATAAATACGTAATTTAGCTTCACGGTATTGTTCTAATCCTAACGGATAGCGATTCATATGATCTTCGCTAATATTTAATACCGTGGCAGCCGCCGCTGTTAAGCTATAGGTTGTCTCTAATTGAAAGCTCGATAGCTCTAAGACATATAAGTCATAAGGCTGTGTTAATAACGTTAAAGCAGGTACACCAATATTGCCACCGACACCGACAGGGATCCCGTCAGCTTTAGCCATTTCCCCCACCAACGTCGTTACGGTACTTTTGCCATTAGAGCCTGTTATCGCAACAATAGGTGCTTTTGCCTCACGGCAAAATAGCTCAATATCACCGACAATTTCCACTCCATGATCTCGCGCTTCAACTAACTCAGGCGTTGATAACGCAATACCCGGACTTGAGACAATTAAATCAGCGTCATTAAGCCATACTTGATGAAAACTCCCCGTATGATACTCAACATCAGCAGGTAGCTTATCTAAACCCGCGGGATGCTGGCGAGTATCTATCACTTTAGGTGTTACACCTTGGCGGATAAAAAAGTCAACGCAGGATAGACCGGTAATGCCTAGTCCCACGATAACAACTTTTTTCCCCTGATAATTTGCCATGTTAACGTACCTTTAATGTCGCTAAACCAATAAGGACTAACATAAGAGAGATGATCCAAAAGCGGACAATCACACGAGGCTCTGGCCAACCTTTTAATTCATAGTGATGATGGATTGGCGCCATACGGAAAATACGTTGGCCGCGCAGTTTAAATGAACCTACTTGTAAAATAACCGAGAGCGTTTCAACAACGAACACGCCCCCCATAATCACTAATAAAAATTCTTGGCGTAATAACACGGCGATAGTACCTAATGCACCACCTAATGCTAAAGAGCCAACATCACCCATAAAGACTTGGGCAGGATAAGTATTAAACCAAAGGAAGCCTAATCCCGCGCCGACAATGGCGGTACAAACAATCACCAATTCGCCTGCATGCATTAAATAAGGAATTTTTAGGTAGCTGGCAAAATTGACATTACCTGTAGCCCATGCAACTAATGCAAATCCAGCCGCTACAAACACCGTAGGCATAATGGCTAAGCCATCTAAACCATCGGTTAAATTTACCGCGTTACTGGTGCCAACAATGACAAAATAAGCCAGTAAGATATACAACATGCCAAGTTGTGGCATGACATCTTTAAAGAAAGGCACGACAAGTTGCGTTGCTGGGGTATCTTTACCAATCGCGTACATACTAAATGCAACCGCTAAAGCTAATACCGATTGCCAGAAATATTTCCAACGCGCTATTAAGCCTCGAGTATCTTTACGCACTACTTTGCGATAATCATCGATAAAACCGATGATGCCATAACCAATTAGCACCAAGAGTACACACCATACATAAGGATTATCTAATCGCGCCCACAATAAGGTTGATACAGCGATAGAAAATAGGATCATGATCCCACCCATGGTCGGCGTACCACGTTTGCTAAAGTGTGACTCAGGACCTTCGTTACGCACCACTTGCCCGATTTGCATTTTTTGTAACCATGCAATTAAATGGGGTCCCATCCATAACGCAATAATTAATGCCGTCAATAAACCAACAATCGCTCTGAATGTCAGATAAGAAAACACATTAAAAAATGTATGATATTTAACCAAATATTCGGCTAGCCAAACTAACATTCAAAGCACTCCTTTAATGCGTTCACGATATCCTCCATTGCTGAGCTTCGTGAACCTTTTACTAAAACTGAAACAACATCATGCTGCTGTAATAATGGAATTAATTGGGTAAGCAAATCAGCTTTAAATGAAAAATGCTCACCGCCTTCATTTTCTTGACTAATAAACTGGCTGTAATGACCCACGGTTAATACCCGATCGATACCGACTTGATGAGCAAAACGTCCCACATCACGGTGACATTTTTCTGAATCCTCGCCTAGTTCAGCCATATCTCCAGCAACAAAGATTTTATATCCTGGTAATTGAGATAAAACTTGCAGCCCTGCCATCATCGACCCATCATTAGCATTATAGGTATCATCTAACACTATTTTTCCTGTTGTTAACTCAACAGGATAGAGTCTGCCAGGTACGGCTTTCAGTACCGCTAAACCTTGCTGAATATCCGTTAATGTCGCCCCTACCGACAAGGCTAACGCACTTGCGGCTAACGCATTGGCAATATTATGGCGACCAGGTAAAGGTAGGGTGATTGCTACACACCCTTCTGGCGTATGCAATGTAAAATCGGTGGTGAGTTGATTAACAACGATATCCGTTGGGTAGAAATCGGCCTGAGTGTCTGCAGATAAAGAGAAAGACCACTGAGTTTGACGTGAGTTAAAATGCTGTTGCCATAGCGCAACATCATTACTTTGTTGATTAATAATGGCTGTGCCTTGCTCTTTTAAGCCAGTGAATATTTCACCTTTAGCTTGAGCAATCCCTTGTAAGGAACCAAAACCTTCAATATGTGCAGAAAAAAGATTATTGACCAATGCACTATCTGGTTTAACCATATCCACGGTATAGGCTATTTCACCAATATGGTTAGCACCAAGTTCAATCACGGCAAAACGATGTTCAGGGGTTAGACGAAAGAGTGTCAGGGGAACACCAATATCATTATTTAAATTGCCATGTGTATATAAGGTTTCACCACAGTGACGCAGTATCGAAGCCGTCATCTCTTTAACGGACGTTTTACCCGAAGAGCCCGTTAACGCCACAATTTTAGCATTGCTAAGCGAACGGATATAAGCGGCAATATGCCCCATTGCTAAACGGGTATCTTTTACGATGATTTGTGGACATTCAACATCGATTTTCCGATTAACTAAAACCGCAACGGCACCCTTTTGTTTGACATCAGCAATAAAGTCATGAGCATCAAAACGATCACCTGCTAAAGCAATAAACAGACATGCATCATCAATTTTACGGCTATCGGTAGAAATTGATTTGATCATTAATTGATTGGCTTGGCTTTGAGTAATAGTACTCAACGTGCCTTGAGTGACTTGTGCAATAGTTTCGAGAGAAAGCGCTATCATGCGATCACCCCCAATAACCGTGCAACCGTTAATCGGTCAGAATAATCAAGACGGCGAGTGCCAACGATTTGATAATCTTCGTGCCCTTTTCCTGCCACTAAGATCATATCAGCGGGAGAGGCTTGCATTACTACATTCGTCACGGCTTCTGCTCGTCCTTCAATCGCTAACGCACGACCAGGATCCATTAACCCAGAAAGGATATCTTGAATAATGGCTTGTGGCTCTTCACTACGCGGATTGTCATCGGTGATAACCACTTTATCGGCAAACTGCTCTGCTACAGCGCCCATTAGTGGGCGCTTACCTTTATCTCTATCACCACCACAACCAAAGATACACCACAGTTTGCCAGTACAGTGTAAGCGTGCCGCTTGTAACGCTTTTTCTAAGGCATCTGGCGTGTGGGCATAATCAACGATCACCGTAGGACGATTATTCGCACTAAATACTTCCATACGACCACAAACGGGCGTTAATGCACTGGAAGCTTTAATCACTGCATCAAGAGGGTATTCAAGTGCCAAAAGTGTAGCTAAAGCACAGAGTAAGTTACTGACATTAAAAGCCCCCATTAATGGGCTTTCAATTTCACCTTCTCCCCAACTTGAATTAAAATGGATAGTGGCACCCGCATCATGGTAATTGATTTGTGTCGCTTGCACATAGCGTCCTTGCCAATTTGCCGGCAATTTATCCCCCATAGTCACCGCCACTGCATCGGGTAGATGCGTCAACCATTTATGCCCTACCGCATCATCAGCATTAATGATTTTTTCGCCACTATGGTGGGTCGAAAATAACAACCATTTAGCCTGTTCGTAATTGGCCATATCACCATGATAATCAAGGTGATCGCGACTTAAGTTGGTAAATACGCTGGCGACAAAAGGTAACGCACTAACGCGCCCTTGAACTAAACCGTGTGACGAAACCTCCATTGCGGTAAAGGTAGCACCTTGATTAACTAATTGCTGTAATTCTAATTGGATATCAACCGCTGAACCGGTTGTATTCATTGCCGGAACAATATGATCTAATAACCCATTGCCTACCGTTCCCATAACGGCACTGACTTCACCTAAACCTTGCGCCCACTGTGCTAACAATTGTGTTGTTGTCGTTTTTCCGTTAGTACCAGTGACACCAATCAGCTTTAATTTATCCGCTGGCTGATGATAAAAAATTCCTGCAAGTTTTGATAATTGACAATTTAGGTTTTCAATATAAATAACGGGTATACCATGACTTTCACGAATCTCGCCATGAGTAGCAATACCTTCAGCTTCCGCTAAAACAGCGCAAACACCTTGTGCAATTGCCTGAGGAATATAGCGTCTACCATCCGTTTCATGGCCTTTAATTGCCACAAACAGATCACCACTCGCGGCTTTTCGGCTGTCGAGTGTCATGTCTTTAAGCGTTAAAGACGGTGCTTGTATCCCGAGTGCCCCTAATAGGTCACTTAAATTAGGATCTGCCACTTGTATCCTCTTTTTTATTAATCACTATTTCACTTTTATCGTCTGGCGTTAATGCATCAGGCTCTACATTCATCGTACGTAGAACCGCGCCCATAATTGTGCCAAACACTGGTGCAGAAACTGCACCCCCATAATATTTGCCCGCTTTTGGCTCGTTAATGATCACTACTAAGGCAAAGCGTGGACGGCTTGCCGGTGCAACACCGGCTGCATAAGAAATGTAGGCATTAATATACTTTCCATCTGGGCCGACTTTTTTCGCGGTCCCGGTCTTAATCGCAACACGATACCCTTTGATCGCAGCACGAACGCCACCACCGCCCGGTAAGGCGACACTTTCCATCATATGAACCACTGTTCTCATGACTTTTTCAGGAAAAACGCGAGTACCCAGTACAGGAGGGTCGACTTTAGTAATAGAAAGCGGTCGATAAATACCAAAACTACCGATAGTTGCATAGACACGCGCTAACTGTAATGGCGTTACCATTAGCCCATATCCGAATGAGAAGGTGGCCCTTTCAAGATCGGACCACCGTTGTTTTTTTATTGGAAATATGCCACTACTTTCACCAACTAGCCCCAAGTTAGTTGGTTTTCCGAGGCCAAAACGGGAATAAACATCTACCAGTTCAGACGCCGGCATCGCTAACGCAAGGCGAGATACCCCTACGTTACTCGATTTCTGTAAAATTCCAGTTATCGAAAGCTCACGATAAAGCGCAACATCTTTTATCTGATGACCACTAATTCGATAAGGAACAGTATTAATAACGGTATTTTCTTTAATAATATTATTGTTTAGCGCACTCATAACCACCATCGGCTTTACCGTAGAGCCTGGCTCAAAAATATCGGTGATAGCTCGATTACGCATCGCATCTTTCGGCGTTCCCGCTAAATTATTCGGGTTATAGGATGGGCTATTTGCCATCGCTAACACTTCGCCTGTATTGACATCAACCAAAACCGCCGTACCTGATTCGGCTTTATTTTCAATGACTGCATTGGTTAACTCTCTATACACAACAGATTGTAAACGCTCATCAATGCTTAACATTAAGTTGTGAGCAGCTTGGCTATCTGTTTGAGCGATATTTTCAATCACACGGTTAAAGCCATCTTTGCGTACAACTCGCTCTCCGGGGGCACCGGTAAGCCATTGGTTAAAGCTTTTTTCAACCCCTTCAATACCATCACCATCAATGTTTGTAACACCAATGATGTGAGCGGTCACTTCTCCTGAAGGATAATAGCGTTTGGACTCTTGGCGCATGTTTATCCCTTTGATTTTCAGCTTACTTATGTAATCACTAATTTCAGGATTAACTTGGCGCGCAAGATAGATAAAACGAGCGGAAGGTGTTGCAGAAATTTTTTGAGAAATTTGATTAACGGGAAGTTTTAATGCATCAGCAAGTGCTAACCAGCGTGAATCGGTCATATCAGGGTTAGCTTCTAACACAACTTTAGGATCAGCCCAAATAGCATATACAGGGACACTCACCGCCAATGGTCTTCCCATACGATCGCTTATCATGCCACGAGCTGTGGGGACTTTTTGCACACGTAAAGAGCGCAGATCCCCTTCGCGGATCAGGGGATCTGGGTTAATAATCTGTAAATAGGCAACTCGTATTAATAACGCCGCTAAAGCAATACCAATACCACCGCAAAGCAACGCAAAACGCCAACTCACAAATCCTGTTTTTTCTTCAGGTTTACGGAGTTTGGCATTTGACTTTGTCTTTGTCTTCGCTTTTGCCGAACGTGAAAATTTCATACTTGCCTTAATTATTTAGTAACCACAATATTCTCTTTAGTTGGATCAACATGAACCATGCCTAACTGTTCACTTGCAAAACGTTCAACTCGGCTATGGTCCGCCAATGCATTTTCCTCAAGGATCAAGTTGCGCCATTCAATATCCAATACATTTTTTTCTAACACTAAGCGCTCTTTTTCTGCTGTCAGTAAGCGTGTTTTATGTGCTGTCGTTACCACATAGATCGCGGAGATAATAACGGCGAAAAAAAGAATAAGTGGCAATTTGCCATGACGCAGTAAATCTTGTCCTATTACTCCCGGTAATGAATGGCGTTCAGTAGACATTTATTCCTCAATACGCTGTGCGACGCGTAAAACAGAACTTCGCGCTCGTGGATTCTCCTCAACTTCAACACCGGTAGGTTTCATTTTATGAATGCTACTCAGGCGAGCACTTCCTAGTGCTTTAATTTGTTCTTCTGTTAATGGGATCCCCGCTGGAACAACAGGCCCTTTACTTTCATCTCTTATAAAGCGTTTAACTAATCGGTCTTCTAAAGAGTGGAAACTAATCACCGATAAACGCCCTGCTGGCGCTAAAATAGACACGGCACCTTTTAATGCTTTTTCAATCTCATCTAACTCGCTATTGATATAGATACGGATCGCTTGAAAGCTACGTGTTGCAGGGTGCTTATGTCGCTCTTTTACTGGACTTGCTTCACTAATCAAATCCGCTAACTGTTTAGTACGTGTTAATGGCTCTTCAGTTTTATTACGCGCCACAATGGCACGGGCAATGCGTTTCGCGAAACGCTCTTCACCGAAGGTTTTTAGCACCCAAGTAATATCATCTTCTTCGGCATTCATTAACCACTGTGCAGCTGATTGTCCTGTGGTTGGGTCCATACGCATATCGAGTGGCCCATCACGCATAAAAGAGAATCCTCGTTCAGGATCATCTAATTGCGGTGAAGAAACGCCTAAATCTAATAATACGCCATCAACTTTGCCACTTAAACCTAACTCATTGATATAGTGTTCAATATTTGAAAAAGGCCCATGAATAATAGAGAATCGTGGATCATCAATTTCATTTGCCACTGCGATAGCTTGTGGATCTCTATCAATCGCAATGAGACGGCCTTGTTCACCTAATTGCGATAAAATCAGACGAGAGTGCCCGCCACGGCCAAAAGTACCGTCAATATAAATACCTGAAGGTTTAATATTCAGGCCGTTTACTGCTTCATCCAGTAATACACTGGTATGGCTAAAATTATTCGTTGTCATTATTTAAAGTGATAAATCCAATAGTCGTGTCGATAACGGTTCCTGTGAGGTTTGCTCTGCCAAAATGTCTTCTTTGATCTGTTGATACCAGACCTGTTCATCCCACAATTCAAATTTATTGAATTGACCGACTAACATGACCTCTTTGGTTAGCCCCGCGTGCTGTCTTAGCGTGCTAGCTAACAAAAGACGTCCTGCGCTATCCATTTGGCATTCACTGGCATGCCCAAGTAATAAACGCTGCACTCTTCGTTCGGCGGGATTCATGGAAGAAAGCGCCGCCAGTTTTAACTCAATTTTTTCCCATTCAGGAAGGGTGTACAGCAATAAACATGGCTGATTGAGATCAATGGTACAGACCATTTGACCTTCAGAAGCCTCGTTCAGCGTTGTTCGATAACGGGAAGGAACTGTTATTCGCCCTTTGCTGTCGAGATTAACGAGTGTTGCACCACGAAACATCCTCATTTCCCTCAGCGTTATAATTTACACCACATTATCCCACAAATCCCCACAAATAGAGTTTACGGATGGTATGAAAACGTTGTCAAGCCAGTTGTAGGACGCTTTATTGATATTTACAGTAATTTTATAATCTCATCGAAATGAACAAATTATCAGCAGGCTAAAAAAGCAGAATATTAACACTATGATTCCTATCGGTTATTTTTTATTTTTCTTATTTGTTCTCAAATAGTGATTATTTATAGAGATGAAAAAGGGAAAAATAAGATAAAGAAGTCATAAAAAGAAAATGACCTATTTAATGAGATAATGCCTATTTATTGTCGTTCATTTACCTTTAACCAACATAACAATACAAAGCCCTCTTTAAATTAAAAAACCGGCTTAATCTACTGAAAAAATAATGTGATATCATGTAGATAATTTTTTACTG